>JAOAAR010000280.1 GCA_026418755.1 Planctomycetota bacterium | reverse complement strand
AGCCGCCCCTAATAGGGCGCGTCCCATTGCGAACTTGTCGTAGACTACCTTCCGCTTCTGCCCGCTTGCGGTCTGCTCCTCAAATGTTTCAGTTAACCCTTGAAGAGTCTCTATTGCTGCATCATATTTTTTCTGCTGTATGTATTGAGATGCTAACCTTATCTTCTCGTCAAACATCTCTTTTCCTTTGGGCATCACTTTTTCCTGCAACTCCTTCGCTTTTTTGTACATTTCCTTGCCGAAATCGTCTAAATCTGATAACTTGCGCCCTGAGGCGAGTGCTCCTCTTACCGCATCAATTATCAAACTCCCGTAAATTTCATGCTTCTCGAACCGTCTCACCAGTTCCGTAAAAACAACAAACGATTCCATAAACCGTTTGTTATCCTGCAAAAGAACACCGAGCCTAAACATCGCTACCGGCACGAAAAAATTCTGCTCTTCCGGGGTTCCCGGAGCACAGATTGCCAGTTGATACGCTCTCATTGCCTTCTCGTCCATCTTTTGCGAATAATAACCCTCAGCCACCGCAAACATCTGCCCTACTGGCAGGGTTCCAACAGCCGCTCCCATCGTATCGTATATCTTAGCCATCCAGTTTGCCGCAACCACCTCCATCTCCGACGGTTGCCCCGTAGGACTCCGTTTCATCCTCTCTTCTGAATATATCTTGAAAACTACAGACATCCCTTCCACATACCGCTTGAGCGTAACAAGCGATTCTCCTAATTCCATTGCAATGAAACGCCCTTCGTCAAACTTGTAAACATCTGGAAAAACAAACTTCACCTCATCCGCTCTTGCCGGGTCTATCGGCTGACCCGTAAGCGCAAGCGCCTTGTAAAAATGTTCAACCGCCTCCTCGTGCTTGTTCTCCTTCTTCAAGGCTTGCCCCAATAACAGATTTGCCTTGAGAATCACCTCTATAACTCTGGTAATGTCATCCTGAGAGGAATGTTGCTCCACAGAACGCACAGCCTGCAAGGCGAATTTCGAATACTGATTGGCATTCTTTATATCACCCAAATCAAAATAAGCACGAGCCATCCAGTAGTACGAGAAGTATTCCAAAATAGGATAAAACGCTCTTGGCTCCGGCTCGTACTCTTCCCCCATCTGTTTCCTTTCTCGTTCGAATTCGTCGTATTTCTTCTTCATCTCCTCTTCTTCCTTCGTCTTCGGAACAAACTCTACCTTCGGTTCGGGGTCCCTGTCACCTGCAAACTCCGGCTGCCCGCGAGTGAACCGCAGAAACTTCTTTATCGCAGTGTTCAGCCTTTTATTCCTTTCTTCCCCTTCATATATCTTCGCCTGATAAATGTATGAACGAGCGTAAATGAACTCCAAATAATCCCTAGCCCATAAGTCATCAGGTAACCCCTCCTTATCTTTCTCAGAAAGGTAAGGCCAGAAAGTCGAGCAAGGGTATTTGTTCGCAATATCTTCGCGCCATTGCTTTATAATGTCCTCTATCTCCTTGTTTATCACATCAAACCTTTTCTTCACCTCAGCAATCTTCTCTGCTTTCACTTTCTTGTCTACTTCTACCTCGGCTAACGCTGCAGCACTCTGAATCTCAAGCAAATCTCTCTCTATCTTCGCCAGCCTCACAGGTTTGTCGCCGCCTACTATTTTTGAAACTTTCAGTCGGTCTTCTTCGTACGCTTTTGCCGATTTCTCGTCTCCCGCCTGCCGCGCTAGCATTGAAAGTGCGGAAAGAACAGCGTCCATACTTTGAGCCAGTCTTATCCGCGCCTCTCCCTTAAACTTTGCCCCTTTAGTGTTAATAACATCCATTCCATACTCACGCGCCAACTTGAACCAGTCATCATTGCGCGTCTGCGCTCCACGCTTCTGAAGCGCCTCAAGGAAAAGTACATCCTCCCATTCATCCGCCACCAGAACCTCGAATCCCATAAACAGTAACAAACCAATTAAAACGGGCAAAAACCGTTTTCTCATCATCACCCTTCCTCCTCAAAATAAATTCACAAAAATATATTATAAGCAAGAAGTATGCCATCCATTATCTTATTTACAGTAACTTGTTAAAAATACAAGGTTTGCTTTTATATACGGGGGTTAAATGAGGTTAAACAAAAGCCTCTTTTTAATAAACAGAAGTTAAAGTGTATAACTTTTGTAAAAACAGGTTTTCGCGACCGTTGGATTATCTGTTACGAATCGACTCTTACTACTCTGATATTATCCCCATCTTCGAGGGAATCCAATAACTTTTCATCTACTTTGAAGTTTCCTACTACTTCTACCGCTGAATATGCCAAAATCTCCATCCCGTTACTGATAGGGGTTGCACCCCAGAAAAGACAGAGAGCTCCTTCCTCGGGCCAAAACGCAATATCGCCGGCATCCATTCGCACCTGCGGCTGAGTCAACTCCGCTTTCACCCCTGTGGGAAAGTACAACTCTTTCCCCCACAAAGAGATTTTTGCATTCAGCGGCAAAGATTCTATCACCTTTTTACCCAGCGCGGTCTTGTAAAGTTCACCTATCAAGTCACCTTTCCCTTCTATTGAGAACCGCACTGTAAGGACACCTGACCTCCTGCGTTTGTAGTTATCTACCGCCTTCTTGAGTGCGTCTTGCGCCAGCACGGAACAGTGCCGCTTCTGGCTCGGCAGTCCCCCTAACTCCTTTATTATCTCCTCCCTTTTTATATCAAGTGCTTCCTCGATGGTTTTCCCTTTTGCCATCTCTGTCAGAACGGAACCGGAGGCTATCGCCGCAGCACACCCGAATGTCTTGAACTTAATCTCTTCGATTCTATTATCTTTTACCTTTATGTATATGCGCAGTATGTCCC
>JAOAAR010000279.1 GCA_026418755.1 Planctomycetota bacterium | reverse complement strand
TTACAAGGGGGTGGAGTATGCTGACATAATAGAGGCGACTGCTCAGAAGAGGGTGTGTGAGTTGTTTGCGACGAAGGAGTATCCGCCTGATTCGATATATGCGAATGTTCAGCCATTGTCAGGGGCGGCGGCGAACAACGCTGTTTATAATGCATTTTTGTCGCCTGGTGACACTGTGATGGGGATGAATTTGACATTTGGTGGGCATTTGACACATGGTTCGCCTGCGAACCGTTCTGGAAGGTTTTTCAGAGTGGTTTCTTACACTGCAGACAGACTGACAGGGAAGTTGGACTATGCGAAGATAAAGGAGTTGGCGGTTCAGGTGAACCCGAAACTCATCATTGCGGGGTACAGCGCGTATCCGTGGGCACCTGACTGGGGTGCATTTAGAGAGATTGCGGATTCTTGTGGGGCGATTTTACTTGCAGACATTGCGCATACGGCGGGATTGGTTGTTGGTGGTGTTCAGCCGAATCCAATCGGTTATGCGGATGTTATAACATTTACGACGCATAAGAGTTTGTGTGGACCGCGGGGTGCGTGTATTTTGACGACGAATCCTGAGTATGCGGAGGCGCTCAACAATGCGGTTTTCCCGGGAGAGCAAGGGGGACCGCATATTCATCAGGTTGCGGCGAAGGCGGTCTGTTTCAAGTTAGCGGCGACTGAGGAGTTCAAAAGGCTGATGAAGCGGGTGGTTGATAATGCGAAGGTGCTTGGGGAGGCGTTGAAGGAGAATGGAATTCCGCTTGCGTATGGGGGGACAGATACGCATCTTGTTATGGTTGATTTAGGGAAAATAAGGACGAAGAACGGGGAGAGACTGACGGGAGAGATAGTGTCACGAATATTTGATATGGCGCACATAACATTGAACAAGAACACGATAGGAGGAGACACGGATGCGGCGCATCCCGGAGCGGTTCGGTTTGGGACGGTCTGGGCGTCGCAGAGAGGAATGGGTGCGGAGGAGATGAAAAAGATCGCAAGACTTTCGGCAAAACTGTTCACAAACATTGAGCCTTTCTTCTACATTGACACTAAAGGGAAAGTGGGGAGAGGGAAGATAGAATCCTCGGTTCTCGAAGAGGTGCGGAGTGAGGTTGTGTTACTGCTTGAAAGATTTCCTGCATTCGAGGATTTGCCGGCTGTAGATTATCCGCATCTGTTTGGGGTCGAGAAAAAGATTAGTAGTGTGATTGAGGAAGGTTCGTTGCCCAAGAAGGCAAAGGTAGAGGACGGTGTCATACTCCATTATGGAAACCCCAAAGGGGAAGAAGAGGTGGCGATAAAGGAACAGGATGGAGTCATTGTGGATTTGCAGGGTCATTTTTGTGTGATTGTGAGAGGGAGACGGGCGGAAGGGTTGCTTGATTCCGTTTTGAGTTGTGATGTACGTGCTATCAACCGTTATGAGTGCACGAGTGGCTATATTATGAATCGAGAAGGGAAAGTTTTAGATGAGGTGTTGGTGGCAAGGATTGATATGCCAGAGTATGAGGATGAGGAATTTTTGGTTGTTGGTGGGTATAGAGGAGTTGAGCATCTGACACATTATTTGCGGATGGCTTCTGACGGATACATATACGCTGACAGGGATATATACAAGAAGGTTGAGGGACCTGCGGTGATTTTGGAAGTCGGTGAGTTGAAGCCTCCGCTTATGGCGCTCAAATTGGTTGGTAAAGATGTTCTTGGTGGATTGAGTGCGCTTTCGATGGATTTGAAGCAGATGAAGATAAACAGTGCGCGTTGGGTAGCGGTGGAGAAAGAGAGGGTTCTTGTGGTGTATGCGCCGTTCGGAGGGGATTACGGGATGGCGCTTGTGCTCGCTCCCTGTGGGCTTATTAGGCGAATTCAAGAGAGACTTTTGAATAAGGGTCTCAAGATGGTGGGTGTTCTCGCTGTTGACTCGCTCCGTCAGAGGCTCAGACTGCCGCTCATTGACCCTCTTAAACCTGTTTCTGCGGTTCAATTGTATAAGGACGGCTATCGTGACCTGTTCGCTCTGGGAAAGTTCTTTTTCGTTGGGCAGGATTCTCTTGCGGAGTTCCAGGTGGATGGACCAAAACTGAAAGAATTTTCTTATAGTGAGCCGAAAGATGCGCCGCTTAAGCGTACGGCTCTTTACGAAGAGCATAAGAGGCTATCTCGGCACATCATTCCCTTTGCGGGCTGGGAGATGCCTGTTTGGTATTCGAGGGTTACGGAGGAACATCAAGCGGTCAGGACTTCCGCCGGGCTTTTCGATGTCTCGCATATGGGGCTTCTTGAATTCGAGGGAAGAGATGCAGGGCGTTTTCTTGATATAGTCTTGTCGAACTATGTGCCGTTCTTTTATGAGGGGCAGGCGTTTTACGCTTATTTGTGCAATCCGGATGGCGAGGTGATTGATGACACATTCACATACAAACTCGGTAAAAACCGATACTGGGTCGTTGTGAATGCATCTAATACGGAAAAGGACATAGAGTGGTTCAAAGGGGTTCTTGAAGGGAAGTACATTATAGACAGAAGGCGTCCGTCTCTGTCGTTCAGTGGCAATTTGACGATAAAGAACCTTAAGGAGGAGAGAGTGGGTTCTGCGAGGAGGACGAATATTGCGGTTCAGGGACCGAACTCGCTTTTGACTCTTGTTGCGCTTGCAGACAGTCCGACGGAAGCAGCGAAGTTGAAAGGGTTACGCCGTTCGGAGTTCGTCTGGGTGAAACTCGCAAGGTCTGAAATTATGGTGGCGAGGACAGGTTATACGGGGGAGAAAGTCGCGTTTGAGATTTACATTCCGACGGAGGATGCGCGAAGAATCTGGAACGAGATTCTTAATGCAGGGGAAAAATACGGGCTCAAAC
>JAOAAR010000278.1 GCA_026418755.1 Planctomycetota bacterium | reverse complement strand
CTACACAGACAGCGGCCTCTTTCCCCCACTCCACTTTTGCTTCCGAAAGCCGCTCCTCAACACAGAGATTCATCAATTCAAGAAGGTCAGACTTGAGCCGTAGAACGAGAGGCTGCGTCTCGGGGTCACCAAACCTGCTATTGAACTCTAACACTTTCGGACCTTCCTCCGTAAGCATCAGCCCTGCATAAAGGACTCCTTTGAAGAAGCGTCCTTCGGTACGCATCGCATGAACCGTCGGAATCAAAATTTTCTTCTCTATCTCGGTGCGTTGCTCTTTCGTCAGAAAAGGCAGCGGCGTGTAAGCACCCATCCCACCTGTATTGGGTCCCATATCGCCGTCAAAGACGCGTTTGTAATCTTGCACCGGCTCAAGAGGAAGAATCGTTTTACCATCAGTAAGGGCAAGAAAAGAGACCTCTTCTCCTTCAAGATATTCTTCAATGACGACTCGTCTGCCCGCCTCTCCAAAGGAATGTTCCTTCATTATCGCATCCAGGGCATCAATTGCCTCTTCTCTTTCAAAACAGACAAAGGCGCCTTTTCCTGAAGCAAGCCCATCCACTTTGACAACCATAGGAGGCTCAGTATCCATTACATAAGCCTTTGCAGCCTGATATGTAGCGAATATCTCGAAGTGGGGAGAAGGGATGTTATGCTTTCGCATCAGACTGCGTGCAAACGCCTTAGAACTTTCAATCTCCGCCGCCCGCTGCTTCGGACCAAAAGCAGGAATCTTCCGTTTGCTTAAGGCATCCACAAGCCCTGCCGCAAGAGGCGCCTCAGGTCCCACTATTGTGAAATCTATCTTCTCCTTCTCCACAAACCCTACTATACTTTCCAGATTGTCAGGAGGAAGGTTCACACACTCCCCCAACTCCGCCATTCCAGCGTTACCAGGAGCCGCATATAACTTTTTCAACTTCGGCGATTGCGCCACCTTCCACGCAAGAGCGTGCTCCCTACCCCCTCCGCCTACAATCAAAACCTTCATAAAACCCTTCTCCAAGATGCGCCATCCCTTTTGTATGATACCCAGAATCTCTCTCTCCATCAACAGAAAACTTTTTGATATTCCTACCCTTTATTAAATCCGTTACTCCAGTTTCAATGAGCAGAGAATAGAGGTAAGGAGACAAGATGCCCTACACGCTTTCTAAAATCAGCCAGGTTACAGACGAAATTCACTTTGGAATACCTTAACCACTTGTCTTCTTAAGGAATAAGTCGGCGAATATCCTCTTAATAAGTGGCTCAGATTGGCGGCTTAAAAGTGAGACACAGTTTTACCTGCTCCCTTTCACAAGTTTGCGGTTTCTCTATTCTCCTTCCTTAGGTTTTATCTTCATCTCTTCCAACACCTGATTCGCACGGTCTCTGATAGCCTGATGTGGATCACGGTTACCCATCTATCTCACTTTCTCAATGCACCGCTCGTCACTGTCCTGCATAGCAACAAGCGCTTCAAGAGCGTTCATACGAACGGCATCATCCGAATGCTCGAGTGCGCGTATGAGATGGTCAACCGCCTTTAGCCCTCTTATCTCGCCCAGCGCTTTCGCTGCGGCCGCGGCTATATCAGGGTATTCATCTTCCAGAAGCGCAGTAAGCGCATCAACCGCCCTCAAATCGTGAATCTTACCCAACGCTTTCGCAGATTCTTCCCTCAATACATGCTCTTTCCTCTTGGTGAGTTCTATCAACCTCTCAACAGCATCCTGCAGACCCAACTCCCCTGCTGCTGCTATGATATACTTCAAGACGCCCACTTGCTGATTCTGAAGCCCTTTTAGGACGAGACTTCCTGCTCCTTCCTCTTCACGCTTCCTATAAACCATCTCCGCTGCTGAAATCGCAATATCTGTTGAAGAATCGTTCAACAACCTTTCAAGGTCTGCAAGTGGCGGCAAAAGCCCCAACTCGTTGAACGACTTGAGCGACTGAGAGCGAACTTCCTCTGCAGAGTCTCTTAACCCTTCCAGAAGAATTGGCTCTACCTCCTTCTTCTTTCCTTTGAAGTGAGAAAGCCCCATCATAATCCGCTGACGCACAGGAACACTCTTGTCTTTCGCCAAAGTGGCGAAATCTGTCAGAATTGAAGGGTCTCCTATCTCGAGAAGAGCGTCTATCGCTGATATACGAATCGTTGTGGCATATTTCTCGTCTGAGGCAGCCTTGATTAACGGTTTTATCGCCTTTGCGCTCCTCGTCTGCCCTAACCTCGACGCTGCTTTACCCCGCCTTATCGGGTCCAACTTCGGATTCTCAAGCGCTCTCGTCAGTGCAGGTATGTCCTCCTCTGTAACTATTTCGGCCTGCGTCGGGTCAGAGCCACACCCAAACAAAAACATCACTAAAACCACTCCACTCAAAAACCATATGACCTTCATCTCCGACTCCTCCTAAAACATCCCTACCATATCTTTAAGAAGCCTCTTCATCGTCACAGAACCGTAATGCATCCTCGACTTGACCGTCCCCACAGGACAGTCCAGTATCTTGGCTATCTCCTGATAGGAAAACCCCTCCCAGAAATAAAGGATGAAGACGGAACGATGTTCAGGAGAAAGGCTCTTAAGAGAGTCTTTTATCCGCAGTGACAGGTCAGACTGAGGAGCCTGCGGATTAGCAGCCCCAGTCATAGAAGGGTCAATCTCCGATGGAATCTCCCATCTGGACGATTCAAGAATATCGCGGGCGGTATTCAAGGCAATTTTATAGACCCATGCGGCGAAAGGACGCTTCCTGTCGTACCTTTTGAGACTCCGTAGTGCACGAAAGAAAGTCTCCTGCAATGCGTCTTCAGCGAGAGTCAGGTCACCGAGGTAGCGCACCAGAAACCCATACAAGCGCGCACTATACCGC
>JAOAAR010000277.1 GCA_026418755.1 Planctomycetota bacterium | reverse complement strand
CTCATAGAACAGACAAGAAAACGGCTTGAAGATAGAATCTGGCGTGCCTACGGATTACTCTCTTCCTGCAGACTGATATCGACGGAAGAGGCTCTCGATATGCTTTCGTTGGTGCGAATGGGCTTGAGCCTGCGTCTCGTCAACGGTATCGAGATGGGCACCGTTACACAACTGTTCATCCTCGTTCAGCCCGCCCATCTCCAAAAGCGACTCGGCGGTAGCAACCTTTCCGAAGAAGAAAGAGATTTCGAAAGAGCAAAATTCATCAGAAAGTATTTCACTACTATAGGTTGATTTGGGGGAGAAGTCATGCGACCATTTTCGGTGTTGTTGCTAGTGTTAATACTTGTTGCCCCACTCTGGGCGGACACTCTCTTTCTCAAAAGTAATGAGAAGATTGTAGGGGAGATTTTGGAGGAAACCTCCCAGGAGATAAAAATAAAAACTGAAGAAGAAGTGTTAGTTATTCCGAAGACGATGATAGAGGAGATAGAGCAGGAGATAGCAACGGTTGTGCTTAACAATGGCAAGGAGTTGAAAGGTAAAGTTGTGAATGAGGATTCTAACTCCATTACTCTTCGTATGCGGTTTGGGGATATTAAAATCTTAAAAGATGAGATAGAGCCTGATGGGATAACGAAAAAGATGGTTAGAGAGAAGCCATATATTTGGAGCGTTAGTGAGATAAAAGAGTATGAGACAAAAAAGCAAGTGTCTCGCTTGACGATAGACGAGGTTGAGTTTCCTCCTCAAACGGAGAACCTCGGAGCGGAGGAGATTCAGGCTCTTCATCAGAATGTTCATCAATTGTTTGAAAAAAAGAAATACAGAGAAGCGATTGAAGTTTTGCAGAAAATTCTCCGCTCTGCGCCCACTGACCAGGTAGCATGGTATAACCTTGCTTGCGCATATTCCCTTTTGAACGACAAGAAGAAAGCGGTAGAGGCTCTTCTTTTAGCCGTTAAAGCAGGTTATACGGACTTTATGCATATGGAGAACGACTCAGACCTTGACAACATCCGGAAGACCAAAGAGTATGAACAGTTGTTGAAGGAGCGAGATAGAATCCAGAAGGAAGCGGCGGCACGGACACTGGAGCAGTTGAAGAAACAGTTCGGAGAAGGTTATACATACGCCATAGATGAGGAGCGTAAACTCATTTTTGCCACTAACCAGTCACTTGAAGTTTTGAATCAGTTGAAGCAACGGTTGTATAACATTGCTGATGCTCTGTGGAACGATTTCTTCACACATAGACCGCTTTACTATATAACGATTGTTTGTCCGAGTCAGCAGGACTATCGGAAGATGGTGCCGAATCCTGCCATCGGCGGCTTCTATAATCCTGGCACGAGAGTCCTCGTTGCAGGTTCTATTGGCGGAGTTCTCGACCACGAGTTCTGCCACGCTTTACATTTTGCTGACCAGCATGGGAGGAAAGGACAAGCACATCCTATCTGGATTTGTGAAGGTTTTGCTACTTTGCTTGAGACCGCCAAGTGTGCGGGAGGACACTGTATGCCTCATCGTGTTAATTATCGCCTTCAGATGTTGCAAGCAGCGGTTAGGTCAGGAAGACATGTTCCGCTTGCTCAGTTTGTGAACCTGCCGCAACAGATTTATGTTCAGAACGCAGGTGTCTGTTACGCCGAAGGCAGATACATTATGATGTTTCTGTGGGAGAAAAAACTCTTAAGAAAATGGTACGATGCATATACAGATGCCGAGAATTTCAAGAAAGACCAGTCAGGCGTTTTAGCGCTGGAGAAAGTCTTTGGCAAACCGCTCCAGCAGATAGAAGATGAGTGGAAGGCTTGGCTTTTAGCGATAAGTCAAAATGACACGCGTGAGAAAAAGACCGAGTTAGGGTTGACTGTCGGTGAGTGCGAGAAGGGGGTCTTCGTCGTTAGCACGGAAAGCGGTTCTCCATCGGATAAGAAACTGCTTCCTGGTGATATGTTGCTTGTAATCAACGGTAAGAAGATAGATGATATGTCTGACCTTGATTCTGCTATGAGTGGAGTAAAAAAAGGTTCTCAAGTGAAATTCTCCATTTCGCGTGAGGTGGAGATAAAGGGCAGCGGTGGCAAAAAACAGAAGAAAGAGCAGAAGATGGATGTTACCATAACCGCATAGGACAGATTAGGAGCGTCGCTATGTTTGACAAGTTTACAGATAGAGCAAGGCGAGTGATGCAACTTGCCAGAGCAGAGGCTGTTCGCTTAAACCACGACTATATAGGAACTGAGCATATTCTCTTGGGCTTAATAGAGGAAGGCAGTGGCGTTGCGGCGAATGTTCTCAAAAATTTGGGCATTGATTTGCAACGCATCCGCCAGGAAGTCGAAAGGCTTGTGAGTTCAGGCTCTTCTTCATCCGTTCCGTCAGGGCAGATCCCCTTTACTCCGAGAGCAAAGAAGGTGTTAGAGTTTGCAGTTGATGAAGCGACAAGTCTTGGTCACAACTACATCGGGACGGAGCATCTTTTGTTGGGGCTTCTGCGCGAAACGGGTGGGAAAGCCGCTCAGGTGTTGGTTAATCTCGGAATCAGACTGAATGAAGTGCGAGAAGAGGTCTTGAGCCTCTTGGGGGCGAGAGGTGCAGAGCGACAGGAAGGGCTTTTCGAGGAGAGACCATCGGGGGGAAAAACTACCGCTCTCGACACTTTTGGAAGGGACTTGACCGAACTTGCAAAACAGGGCAAATTGGACCCTGTCATCGGACGGGAAAGAGAGATAGAACGGGTGATGCAGATTCTATGTCGTCGCACAAAGAACAATCCGGCGCTTTTGGGTGAGCCTGGGGTTGGCAAAACCGCCATAGTAGAAGGGCTTGCTCAGAGAATCGTTAAAAAGGAAGTTCCT
>JAOAAR010000276.1 GCA_026418755.1 Planctomycetota bacterium | reverse complement strand
CGGCACACCTGAATATGCGAACTTGATTTTTGAGGCTAATCGTGATAAAATACAGGAGCCGGGCAAGTTACGAGTCGGTGTCGAACTGATTATACCCCCGGCTCCTAATAAGGGGCGGTAAATTTGTTAGGTTTTTTGAAGTCATTCTGGTTTTATATAGTAGGGCTCATTCTTCTGTGGGTGTTTGTCTATATACAGCGCAACTACGCGTTTGTCCGTGTTCCTGAAGGTATCATCTCTATGGCTCCGGCCCTCGAAAGTAATAAGTTCTACAGATTCCGCCAACTCAAAAATCCTCAAGAACTGATGTACGGAGATATTGTCTTCGTCCGTTTCAACCGTCCCTCGAAGAGAGAAGAGTATTTCAGTCGAGTGGTAGGGCTCGAAGGCGATGTTGTAGCGATAAGCGAGGGCGCTCTTATCCGCAACGGTCTTCGAGTTGACGAACCCTACCTTTCTGGACCCGCGTCGCCGAGCGCTCAAAGTGAATGGAAAAAAGTGGTAATGGCTCCCTTGATTGTACCAAAAGGCTGTGTCTTCTTACTCAACGACGAGAGGAGTTCCTGGGAAGATAGTAGGAAATTTGGCTCACTGGACGCACGGATGGTCTGCGCCTATATGAGGAAGTAGAGATGTTCAGGGCTCTATCATATATTGAGAAGATTGCCGCTGTTGTTCTCCTACTCCTTGCGATTTTGTTGGCGTATTCGGCGTGGAAGAAAGCCAGAAATGCGAATCTTATCGAAGATGCAGTGAATTATTACAACTCTTCTGAAATGACTCTTGCCCGTGATAAAACAGAAGAGGCCCTTAAGAACAGTCCTGATGATACATCTCTTCTGGCCTTTCGAGGCGAAACGCTCTTTTCCCAAGGTTATTTCACGGAGGCAGAAAACTCTTTTAAAGAAGCGGCAGCAAGAGCACCATCCAACCCAAGTGCGGTAGTCGGGCTGGCTTCTACTCTTGCGTCGCAGGGAAGAATAGAAGAAGCGGATGCCCTTCTTAAGGGGATTGAGACTGAAGAGGCTCGCCTAGTCAAAGCGGCGATAGCGTTCAAAAGAGACGAGATACAAACTGTGCAGAATCTTCTTTCTTCTCTTGATTTCAAAAACTGCTCTTTTAACGGAGTCGCCTCTTTCTATCTTTTGAACGGGCTACTTGCTCTCTCTCAAAACAGATTCGAAGAAGCGCTGGAGAATGCTATGAGATTGATAGCGTTTCTTCCCAAGTCAGAACTCTTCCGCCCCTTAAGCGGGCATTATAACCGTCTCTGCCTTGAAGCACAACGGTTGATTACTGCAACAGCGGTTAGGTGGCTTCTCTCCGTTAAAAAAGAAGAAGTGGACATCGCCCTGGCAAAGGTTACCGCTTTAATCGATACTCGGGCTTCTGAGCGATACGGTATAGCAGCGCTTTGGTGGCAGAACATGCCTCAGAGTTATCTTCTCTTCCTTGCCGGAGCAGACGCACTGTTTAGGGCAGGTAAGTATGATGAATCTGTAAAGAACTACGAGAAAGCGCTCAAGCGGCTTAAAGGGGCAAAAGAGATGGAATCTCTCCGCGACGAATTGGAACTCATCATTTATCTTAACGCTGCTTATGCGTCGAAGATGCAGGCATCTGTCGCGCCATCAATCAGCGAGAAGAAACAGTATTTGAACCAAGCAGCCGATTTTTATCAAAAGATTCTCGCTATAAGGAGCGCCACTACGGTACAGAAGTTTGAAGCCACCATCCTCCGGGCAAACGCATATCTTGAAGCCGAAAGTTACCGCCTCGCCGAAGAGGTTCTCCTACAGGCGCGCGCCTACGGAGAACGGCTTCACATCGTTGACCTGAACCTCGCTATCTGTTGCGAAAAGATGAAAAACTACGACAAAGCAATCAAATGGTATGAGAACTCTCTGAAGTATGAGGAGAATCCGTTCAAAGAAACAGTTAGCAGGAGAATCGAGCAGTTGAAAGAGAAGAAGGAGAAGAGATGATAATCTGTCCTCATTGTTCTAATCGTGTACCACCGAATATGAGGTTCTGCCCTCATTGCGGCAGACGGATAGATGTTGACTTCGACCAGATAAAAGAGCAACTTGCTGATGAGAAGAAAAGAGAAGACTGGGCGAAAAAAGAGAAAGAATCTCGAAAACTTCTCGCAATAGCGGTTTTCCTTTTCCTTCTCTCTCTTACATTCTTTCTCTCTGCTCCTGAGTCTTGGAGTCCTAACAGTTACCCTGTCTGGGCACCTCCCGCACCTGAGCCTCAGCGTCAGAAGCCCCAAGAATGGCTACTCGAAAAAACACCCAAACTTTTCTTAGATATGCCGAATGACTAATTTATTCTCTCTTAAGAGTCACCTTTACCCTTTTTACTCGTCTTTCATCAGCATCCACGACGAGAAATGAGACTCCATCTATTTCAATCGTTTCCTCTTTCCTCGGAATTCTGCCAAATCTCTCTATCAGCAGCCCTCCTACTGTACTGATGTCATTAGGAACTTCAAACTTCTCTTGTGTGAATTCAAATAACCTCTCAAGAGGAACGCGTCCTCCAAACAAAGCCGTATTTTCGTCCACTTTCTTCACTTGCTCCAACGCACTTCTGTCGACACCTATCTCTCCCACTATCTCTTCTACGATGTCAATAACGCTTGCGACGCCGCTAGTTCCACCAAACTCGTCAATCACAATTGCAAGATGTGCCTTCTTCTGCTTCATCTCGTTCAAAAACTCTAACAGTCTCTTGTTCTCCGGCACGAAAAACGGTTCGCGCATCACCTCCCAAACCTGTGTCTCTGTCCTACCTTCTACCAACGGGTTCAGCAAATCTCGGGCGTAGACCACTCCTATTATGTTGTCAAGTCTTCCTTCATAAACAGGAAGACGCGAATACCCCGTCTTTGCGGATAGTTTTTGCGCCTCTTCTACA
>JAOAAR010000275.1 GCA_026418755.1 Planctomycetota bacterium | reverse complement strand
TATCAGGACCTCTTTCAATCATCCCAACACGAAGTCCTCTCTCTGTCCCGCTTCTTCTATCAACTCCACTCCGCCTGTCCACACCACTCCGCCTTTCCCTGCCATCCCATCCTCCTTTGTCGTTCTGCCTACCACCCTGTTCAGCACCTATGGGCTTTCCTCGGAATCCAATGAGACGAGTCCCCCCTCGAACTTGAGGAATCGGCTTCTTCTCAGGTTGAGTTGGCTGGGTAGGAGTAGGAATTTGAATCAATGTCCCGCAGGATGGACATTTTCCTTGCTTCCCCACATTAGAGGCAGGAACACGCAGTACCTTTCCACAAGAACCACACTGGACTACAATCTGCTCCTGAGATTGCTTCTGAGACGGCTGGACTGCTACCGGCTGGGCTACTTGAGGAGATGGTATGATGATAACCGCCCCGCAGGATGTGCACCTTCCTTGTTTTCCTGCCGCATCGTCGGGAACGCTCAATACCTTACTGCATTGCCCGCACTTAACCCTGATTGCCATATTTAGGTCTCCTCTGTTCAGCCCACTTATGTATTATACACACAATTCTTGTAATAAACAAACTCTTTTGTAGAGATTCTCTCT
Source organism: Planctomycetota bacterium (assembly GCA_026418755.1). Lineage (GTDB taxonomy): Bacteria > Planctomycetota > SKW154 > SKW154 > SKW154 > SKW154. The sequence continues at coordinate 2,333 of JAOAAR010000275.1, read as the reverse complement.
GATTACCTCCACATTGTTCCCTTGCCCTTTCCCATTGGAGCGTATTCTCTTGACAGAGGCTGTTTTTATTGTAGAATTTTATAGGCTATGTTGGGTGGCAACTATGGAGACAATGACAATAGAGTCTCTTATCGAAGAGATTATTTCCAATCTTGACAAATACAACTTAGATGACTGCTTGCAGGATATAGGCGAGAACATTCTACACTATATGAATGCGGAAAGATGTCTTTTTTTTCTTTTAGAGCCAGGCAATGAAGATTTAAGTTTCGCCAAGGCGGTCGGCGACGAGCCTGCGATGGCAGATGTTGTACGCATTCCAATGGGCAGCGGAATCGTAGGTGAGGTTGCCGAAGAATGTTCGCCTATCGTGATACCTGATGTGAAAGACCCCTCTTGCAAGAAGAAATTTGCTGACTTCGGAAAAATGACACCTGAAATTGACGAAAAAACTAAAAGTGTTCTCGCCCTTCCATTGGTCGTTTTCGGCTCTTTGATTGGAGTCTTGGAGATTCAGAATCTTCCTGCGGAGATGTGCACAAGGGCGAGTATAAGGAAACTTCTGCCTCTGGTGAACATAGCGGCAGTCTCTATTCCGCGTCGCGCCACAGACGACAGTTTCGTTAAATTGGCTGAAATAGCGGTTAGGTTTCTGGAAGAGAAGGACGAATACACACACGGCCATTCGTTACGCGTCATGCGCTATTCAATGATGCTAGCGGACAAAATAAATCTTCCCATTAAAGAAAAAAACGAATTGAGAATCTGCTCGCTTTTACATGACATCGGAAAGGTGATAATAAAAGATTCTATTCTTCGGAAAAAAGGAAAACTGACAGAAAGCGAGTTTGAGACCATCAAGATGCACTGCCGAATAGGAGCGAACATTTGCAGCAAAATATCTCGCCCTCTGGCGCGAAAAATCCTCTCCCATCATGAAAGATGGGATGGCAAGGGGTATCCTGAAGGTTTGGGAGAAAACCGTATCCCCTTAGTTTCCCGCATCATAGCGATAGCAGATTCATTTGATGCTATGACGAGTGCGAGACCTTACAGAGAGAAGATGCAACCGCATGAGGCGTTGGAAGAGTTGAAGCGGAATGCGGGAACACAGTTTGACCCTCATCTTGTGGAAGCATTTGTCGTCTTATACAACGAGGGACTTCTTGATGTAGTGAAAGTATGATTGTAAAGCAGCAACAAGAAGAGACAGAACATAAGGAGAACCATAATGAGTAAAGAGGAGAAGAGTATGTGCAAGGTTGATGAAATAATTCAGAACAATGATGTGACGGCAGATAACATTGAGCAGATTTTGAGAGTAGCGTATTCGAGCAGTGCTGAGAGACGTCGTCTAAGGCAGGTCGCCGAGCAATCGAGTGGCGCACTGAAAAAGTTGCTTTCGATACTTGTCTTATGGTTTGAGCCAAAAGAAGAAGACGCACTGGCGACAGCGCGGAAGTTAAAAGATGAGAGCGAGGCGTTTCTTTATCTTTTCCTCCGACTCTCGTTATTTAAAGAGCAGGTAGAAGAGGTAGCATCCGTTTTGGATAAACTCTCCTTTTCTACCTTAAAGTCTCCTTTGCTCTTTTACCTCCTGCTAGCAGATGTAAAAATCCACTTGAACGATACGAAGGGGGCGTCTGTTGCCTTGGAGAAGGCGAGCTCGCTTTTGGCGACTGTTGTCGATGAGAATCAGAGGAAATGGTATGAAGGAAGGATTTCCTATCTTTCGGGATACCGCTCGGAGATGGAAGGAGACTGGCTCACTGCGATAGACTTATACGAGAAAGCAACCTCCTTAGCCCCTGATATGCACAATGCCCATTTCAGATTGGGGTATCTTTATGACCTGCGGGGTATGGACGATGAAGCGGTAAAACATTATGAAGAAGCGAAACGAATTCGTCCTTTCCACATCCATACGCTAATTAACCTCGGTATTCTTTACGAAGAGAAAGAGCGATACAGAATGGCAGTAGAGTGTTACAAAACCGCTCTCGAAGTTGACCCTATGCACGAAAGGGCACGTTTATATCTTAAAGACGCAGAGGCTTCTCTCCAAATGTTTTACGACGAAGAGAAAGAAGCGGAACGAGAAAGATTGAAGAAACTTCTCTCTACTCCCGTCTCTGATTTTGAGTTGTCAGTGCGTTCAAGAAATTGTTTAAGGAAAATGAATATTAAGAGTCTTGGCGACCTGGTTCAGCGGAGTGAGAATGAACTTCTTGCTTATAAGAATTTTGGAGAGACTTCGTTGAGCGAAATAAAGCAACTTCTGGCATCTAAGGGGCTAAGGCTGGGAGTCAAACTGAGTGAGTTGCTAGAGCAGG
>JAOAAR010000274.1 GCA_026418755.1 Planctomycetota bacterium | reverse complement strand
TGATTCATCACCAACAAAGGACCACTGAAAAGTAGTAGCACTCTCTCAGCAGCCCATCTTCCTATCGTGTCCGGAAGTAACTCTCCTAACACGAAGACGAGAAGCAAAGAGACACCAGCGGCACCCAACACGCGCCATAAAAGAGATATATCCTCTATATGCCACCAGTAGTAAGTTACAACCATAACCAAAAGTATGTTGACCGTGTTGTTCAAAAATCGTGAAAGAAGATACAGAGACTCCCATTTCTCTGCCACTGCACTCAACCGTCTCGGCTTCCCTTCCTTCTTCAAGAGTTCTTTCAACGCAGTAGGTGAATAGAAGAGCAACGCTCCTTCAATCATTGAGAAAACGAAAGAAATGGCGAGTAATGCGCCGCCTAACGCCCACACAACCCCTTCTTTTAGAAACAAACTCCTTCTCCTCTACTTTTCGACTATTAAGATACCATCAAACTGCACTCTGTTCAATCTCCAAATGCTTCTTGACCGAATTTGTGCCACATATGAAGCCCTGTGACATCTTTCTTGTAGCGTGCGGCTTTCCCGAAAGAAAAAAACATCGTTTGAAGAAAAAGTATGCTATTTGGGATTAGGAATGTGTATGACATTAACGGAGAAAATTTTTTGAATCCTGCGCAAAGCCACTTTTAGGCACATCGTCATCGCACAAATAAGAAAGAAAATCTGATTATGGAACTGTCAAGCATTCCAACTCACCTGAACGCAAGATGATAAGTATGAATGAGTCTAAAACAAAAATAGCGGGGGCTGGATTCGAACCAGCGACCTTCGGGTTATGAGCCCGACGAGCTTCCGGACTGCTCCACCCCGCAGTCAAAAAGAGAAATTCTGGCGATACCTACTTTCCCGATGCATTCCGCATCAGTATCATCGGCCTGCAGGGCTTAACTTCCGTATTCGGAATGGGAACGGGTGTTTCCCCTGCAGTATAGACACCAGAATTTCCAATAATATTATTAATACAGATTCTGCCCTTGTCAAGAGAAACTTGCAAATTATTCTTTTACTTTCTCTACGGGAACCTTAGTAAGCGGTAGTCTTTTCTGTATCTCTTCACAGCATTGCGCTACCAGTCTTCTTTGAATCTCTTTTTCGTTTCCGGCTGCTTCGAGTTTTTCTCTTCTTTCAACTGTTTCTCTCCAAGCACATCTACCTTCATAATCTTCGAGCTTCGCTTCGATGGTAAGCGAACGGTCTGTAGGATTCTCCTCATTATATGTTATACGCGTCACATAAAGAGTCCACTTTGCTGTTTTGGTTATGTAAGCCCTAAGCCCTTGAAGTAGCCTCTCTTCAACATCTCTTTTCATCCCCGCCGGACAAGGTTCAACAGGGTCAACGGGAAATATTTGTATCTCTCTTATGCGGAAGCCATAGGTTGCGAGAGTCTCCTCCAATCGCTCTCCAATCGCCTTGCCATGTTCATAGCGCTCCTCGAAGGAAGGCTTCGAAGAGCAGCCCACTACGACGACCCAACTCAGGATAAGAAGTCTAATTCTCATTCTTTTCCCCTCCACTCTTTTCAGTTTCCTGTCCCTCTTCCTCGGAAGACTGTCTCTCCTCTACTATGTGCTTGAGTTCCTTCTCAAGAAAAGGCACTTTAACTTTTGCCAGAGGTAGTACACCGAGCGCGATTATGCCGAGCGAGAAAATGAAGGCAAGAATCTTCCCTACCGTCATGGAGGTGGTATAATGGCGTTCAATACTTGCTATGGTTGAGAATGCACACATTGCACCGCAGGCAATTACCGCTATTAAGAAGAGTTGTTTTCCAATTCTTCTCGCGGCTCGAAGGAATGCGACGCAAATCAGAACGAGCGAGAACAGAAGAGTCAGGATATCTATTGCACTTAAATGGGGAAGAAAGGCAAATATAAGAACGAGAAACGCTCCGATGAAGACGAGCAAATTACTGACAGTCATTTTCGAGAACAAAGCAGAAACATCAACATCCAATTCCTTCTTTTCTTCCGATGCCTGCTCCTTCGGCTCTGCCGGTCTCTCTTCTGTCATTCTTCTATCCTCCAAGATTCTTCTCAATCTCTTTGAAAAACATTCTCATCTCGTCTGCCTTACCGCAGGAAAATTCGCCCTCGGGGCAGTGTCCTCTTAGACAAGCAGGACCTGCGTCTTCAAACAGCGAAGGCGCAATTTTTTTGACAGATTTAAGCATTTCTATCGCCATCTTTCGGATCTCCCATTGTGCGCGGTTACAACACCTCAATGTGAAAAAGTGGAGCAACTCCCGCGCATTCATAGTAAACATTATCCTTGTTGCTGCCGCATTTGGCAAGATGTATCTTGCATCTTGATAAACATCCTCGCCCTTTATCTTAAGAGAAGTTTCGAGTTTTGCGCACAATTCGTCATACCAGATTTGAACCGTTCTCATCTTCTCAGCGAACCATTCTTCAAGTCCTGATTCTTTCACTGTCTCAGGAATGATGTAAGGGAACTGTCCTCCTTGTTTTTTTGACTCCATCGAGACATAACGCTGGCTTTGCTGAGAATAGGATGCGATTCTGTGGCGTACAAGTTGATGGGTGCAGGCGCGGGAGATTCCCTCGACAACGAATGTGAAGGATGCATGTTCGACTGCCGAATGATGTCCTCTTTTGATAAGGTCACGCACAAGTGTTCTGATTTTTTCTTTCGACAGTTTCTTAAGAAGAGTCTCGACATCACTTGCCGAGTAACATAAGCGGGCTGCAGCCGCTACAGTCGCCTCAGGCTCTTCCGTATGCTTGAGAAGTAGTACTCTCATCAGTACTCCACCAGAGAGACCACTCTGTAACTTTTAAGCCGTTCTCTTCCCTTTAGAAATTTTAGCTCGATGAAGAATGCTATACCTGTCTCTTATACACATCT
>JAOAAR010000028.1 GCA_026418755.1 Planctomycetota bacterium | reverse complement strand
AGATGTGTATAAGAGACAGGTTGGGGATAGCTGACAAGGCAGACCTGTTCATCAAGAGGTGATGTTGAACTGATAGCCTCATAAGTGTAACTGAGAGAGATAGATACTCCGCACTTTTGAGAAGTATTCTCTGTATTCTGCGCTTCGATAATCGGGATATGTCCATTCCAGTGGGGCAAATTCTCCCTTTCTGTAGATGAGCGTGACCTCTGCGTACACTCCTTCTCCCAGATAGATTCTGTGGGAATAATCTTTGCAGGAGGCGAGGACGAGGCGCGAAGCGGTGAGGATTCCTGGGTCAAGGTTTACAGGGCGCGTCACATCGAAACGCTTATCCTCTGCAAACCGCTTCTCCAAAGCGTTTGTTTTCAGTTTTATCTCTCTCAGACTCTCTTGCGCAATCAGGGGAGCGAACGAAAAGAACTTTCTGAGGAGTGGTTTTCCCATGCTCTCCGTGTAATAGTCGGTCTGCTCAAACTTCATTAGAGAACTTTCAGTGTCAATCTCTCCAAAAAGGTTTGTCAACTTTTCTTTTATTTCTTCGAGCAAGTCTGCATACTTTGTTAGAATTCCACAAAAGAGTTTCGCTTTAACCGCACTTCTTGCTTCTGCCATATATTTCTCTCCTTGGGCTCTCAACCTCTTCTGAATTGATAATTATAGACAGGTTTTGCGTAAAAGAAAGCACTTCTGATGAGTGTCGAGTCTTTCTCGCACACTAAAGGTGAAAAGAGAGTTGTCTGAAGGGATGAGTTTGGGTATCATAGATGTAATTGGTTAGGAGGAGTACGGGTGTTACGGTTTCTGTATTTCGTTTTTGTCTTGTACATTTCAGCAGGATGTGCAACTGTTAAGGAGACTCGAGGAGAGAGAATCTGCGAATCTCCGTTGAGGGAGGTGGCGGAGAAGGTGAGAGAGGTTCCGCAAAAAGAAGATGTTGTTGTTTCTCAAACGGCGGTGGAAGAGTCTTCGCCAAAGCCGTCTTCTTTTGAGGGGATGGACGTAAAAGAGGAGATGTCAGTTTCTGATGAGTATAAGAGATGGATGAGTAAGAGGGGAGAGGAATATGCGAAAGAGATGCAGAAGATGGAGCAAATGGCGGTTGAATCTCGCGGGAAGGAGTTGAGCGAGGTAGAAAAGGAGCGTAAAAAGGCGTATTTGTCTGATGCAGAGAAACTGTTCCAAGAGGGTAGATATCTTGATGCGATGGAGAGGTATGCGGACGCATTGAGACTGGACCCTTTTGACAGGAGTGCGCTTGAGAAGTGGAATGAATGTTACAGGTTGAGCGGGATGCGGGTGGAACTTCCCAAGATTGGTGCGGTAGGAAGCGGAGATGGAGAAAATGTGCCTCCGGAACTTGCGAAGAGGGTTCTTTTGTTGGAGCAGAAGTTTACCTCTGCTGAGCAGTTGCTACGCGAGGGGAAGATAGAGGATGCTAAGAAGAAGTTTGCCGAAGTGATTGAGATGATTGTTTGGGAGAAGGAGAAGATCGACCGTAAGGGGTATCTGATGAAGGCGAGAGAGTACTTGAAGCGTATTGAGGAGGAATCTCGCGAGAAGAGTGGCGGCTATTCGAACGAGGGGAAAGAAGAGAAAGAGTAAGAATATGGCAAATAAATACAGGACTCACACTTGTGGCGAGTTAAGGGGAGCAGATGCGGGGAAAAGGGTGCGTTTGAGCGGGTGGGTAGAGAGCCTCCGTCGCCATGGAGGGGTTGCTTTTGCGTCGCTGCGAGACAGATACGGAGTCACTCAGTTGCGGCTTGACACATCAAAACCCTTGTGGAATGTGTTTGCGAATCTGACGAGGGAATCGGTGGTTTGTGTTAGCGGACTCGTTCAGGCTCGTCCTTCTGATGCGCGCAATCCGAATATGAAGACAGGAGAGATTGAGGTTGCTGTCGAGGAGGTGGAGGTTCTTTCTGCCGTGTCGAGTAGTTTGCCATTCGAGATAAAAGAGGCAAAGAGTGTTGAGCCTGCTGTTCGGTTCAAATACCGCTACCTTGAGATGCGCGAGGGCTCTCTTATTGAGACTCTCGTTTTTAGACACAGACTCTTCTCAAAGATTCGCGAGTTTTTGAGTTCTGAGGGATTTGTTGAGGTGGAGACTCCTTGTTTGACTCGTTCTACTCCTGAAGGGGCACGTGACTATCTCGTTCCCAGTCGTGTTCACGCGGGAAAGTTTTATGCACTTCCGCAGTCGCCCCAACTTTTCAAGCAACTCCTTATGGTTGGTGGGCTCGACAAGTACTTTCAAATCGCTCGCTGCTTCAGAGACGAAGACCTACGCGCGGATAGGCAACCTGAGTTCACGCAACTTGATGTGGAGATGGCTTTCGTCGAGGAAGAGGATGTTTACGATTTGGTGGAGCATCTTATCTGCTTTGTTGTTGAACAGACAGTCGGCGAGAGGCTCAAGCGCCCATTCAAGCGGATTTCTTACGAGGATGCGCTTCTCCGCTACGGTTCCGATGCTCCTGACATTCGTTTTGGAATGGAGATTTCCGATTTAAGCGATATTGCTGCGAAATCGAAGTCGGAGATTCTATTGAGTGTGCTTGAGAAGAAAGGAGTTGTGAGAGGGCTATGCGTGAATGCTGCTTTGAGCCGTAAAGAGTTGTCTCTTGCAGAAGAAGTGGTGAAATCTTGCGGTGCAAAAGGAATCCTCCACTTTCATATTGAGGCGGATGGAGTCCGTTCACCTTTTGCGAAATTTTTCGATTCGGTGGCGCTTGATGCGCTCAAAAATCGGTTCGACGCAAAAGCAGGGGACACAATCCTTGTGGTCGCTGACGAGGAGAGACCCGCACAGACTGCTTTAGGATACCTCCGTAAACATTTGGCGCAGAGACTGAACATTCCGAGAAACCCCCGCCTTTCGTTCCTCTGGGTTGTTGACTGGAAGTTAGTCGAATTGGACGAAGAAGGTGTTTTGACCAATCTCCATCATCCGTTCACTTCTCCGCATCCTGATGACTTGGAGCGGCTTGAGAGCGAGCCTTTGAGTGTTCGAGCGAGAGCATACGACATAGTGTTGAACGGTTCTGAGTTGGGTGGTGGCAGCATCCGAATTCACAATCCAGACATCCAGATGCGAATTTTGAAACTTCTTGGGTTAGACGAGAAGACGGCGAGAGACAGGTTTGGATTTTTGTTAGACGCTCTGAAAAGTGGCGCGCCACCGCATGGCGGAATTGCGCTTGGACTCGACCGATTCACTGCTTTCCTATTAGGTTTTGATTCAATCACCGATGTTATCGCATTTCCGAAGACTCGTCAGGCTACTTGCCCTTTGACTGACTCACCAAACGAAGTGACTGAGGAACAACTCCGCGACCTCCACATTTCCATTGTCAAGGAGAAGAACTCTCTCTCTTGACCGTATCTTAAGGGGTTGGAACTGTCAGCGGGAAGCCTTGTTCTTCTCGAGGGAGGGTTTTTGTTGAATGCCCCCTTACGATTCCGCTATACTTCTTTATTAGTACTTGGAGTTTTGGTCAGATGTGGTTTCTTGTGGGAGACCTTGTTGGTAAAATATTTGTTACGATTTTTGGCTCTGCGAATGAGCGGGCGCTCAAAAGACTCCGTCCATTAGTTGAGGCGGTTAATTCGCAAGAAAGTAAGATGATGTCTCTCTCTGACTCCGAACTGAAAGCCCTTACACCTAAGTTTAAAGAGCGCCTTAGAAGAGGCGAAACTCTTGATGAGTTGCTTCCTGAGGCATTTGCTGCTGTTCGGGAAGCGGCTCGTCGCTTTCTCCTCACGCATACGGCAATTCCGATGCGTCCTTTTGATGTCCAGGTAATGGGCGCCATAGTTCTCCATCAGGGAAAAATTGCAGAAATGGCGACGGGTGAAGGAAAGACTCTTGTTGCCACGATGCCGGCTTACCTCAACTCTCTGTTGGGTAGAGGTGTCCATATTGTCACTGTCAATGACTACCTCGCGAAACGAGACGCAGAATGGATGGGTCCTATCTATCGTGCTCTTGGAGTCTCTGTCGGATTCATCCAGTCCCATATGGACAGCGAGGAGCGCAAGAAGGCATATAATTGTGACATCACCTACGGAACAAACAACGAGTTCGGCTTCGACTACCTCCGCGACAATATGAAGATGACGCTCGAGGAGCAGGTCCAGCGCGGTCACTTTTACGCTATCATTGATGAGGTTGACAGTATTCTCATAGATGAAGCACGCACACCGCTCATTATTTCTGGTCCTTCAGAGAAATCTTCCGAGAAATACTATATCGCTGATTCGGTTGCGCGCAGGCTTAAAAGAGGGACAGACTACGAAGTGGACGAAAAAGACCACACAGTTAGTCTCACAGAAGAGGGTATCCCGAAAGTTGAGAGATGGCTTAATGTTGACAACCTCTATAGCCCTAAAAATATGGAGTGGACTCATTTCATCGAGCAGGCGCTCCGCGCCCATAACCTGTTCAAACGGGAGAGAGATTACATTGTTAAGGACAACTCTGTGGTAATAGTTGACGAGTTTACGGGGCGTTTAATGCCGGGGCGAGTCTGGAGCGATGGGCTCCATCAGGCGGTCGAAGCAAAAGAGCACCTCCGAATCAAGGAGGAGAACCAGACTCTTGCTACTATTACTCTTCAGAACTATTTCAGAATGTATGAGAAGTTGGCGGGAATGACAGGGACGGCAGCGACTGAAGCAGGCGAGTTCTGGAAAATCTACAAACTGGAAGTTGTCGTCATCCCACCGAATAAACCTTTAAGACGCACCAATTATCCTGATGTTATTTTCAGAACCGAGAAGGAGAAGTTTGATGCCATTGAAGAGGAGATTATTCGGGTCCACGAAACAGGAAGACCCATTCTTGTTGGAACTCGCTCTATAGAAATCTCGGAGATGTTGAGCGAGCGGTTAAAACGACGGGGAATCAAGCATGAAGTTCTTAACGCTAAGCATCACGAGCGGGAAGCGCTCATCGTTGCTCAGGCTGGGCAGATGGGTGCCGTCACGATTGCGACGAATATGGCGGGGCGCGGCACAGACATTATTCTTGGCAAGGGTGTTGCGGAACTGGGTGGTTTGCATATACTCGGCACTGAGCGTCACGAAGCACGCCGCATTGACAACCAACTCCGCGGACGTGCCGGGAGACAGGGTGACCCTGGCTCCTCTGTTTTCTTTATCTCTCTCGAAGATGAACTTCCGCGCCTTTTCATTGGCGAAAAAGTTCGCAAAATCCTCGAATTCGTCGGAATGAAGGAGGGGGTTTCCATCTCGCATCCGCTTCTCTCTCGCCGTTTAGAGCAAGCACAGAAGAAGGTCGAAGAGCGCAATTTCGACATCAGACGCCATCTTCTCGAATACGATGAAGTGATGAACGACCAACGGCGCCTCGTCTACTCTGAGAGGCAGAAAATTCTTAAAGGAGAGAATCTTCGTCAGGAGATGATACTCCCTTGGCTTGAGGAACAGGTTGAAGAAATCACGCTATCTCATCTCAGGGTTCCTGAAGAGGAGATTGTTGAGGCGAAGGAGCGACTACGGAAACTCTTTGAGAAGAAATTCAATCTCAAAATCGAGTCTTCCTTTTTGGATGGCGACGAAAAAGAAATAGTCAGATCTCTCAAAGAGAAGGTGAAAGAGGCTTATTTGAGGCGCTGTGCCGCCGTAGGTGAGGAGAGGATGCCCCGACTTGAGCGTCTTATTCTTCTCAACGAACTGGACGAGAAGTGGAAGAACCACCTCTACGCTATGGACCAGTTGCGCGCAGGAATCTCGCTGCGCAGTTACGCTCAACTCGACCCCAAAGTTCAATATAAAAAGGAAGGTTATGACCTCTTCAGCGATATGATATCATCTCTTAAAGATAGTGTGATAGACATCCTCTTCAAGTTTGTGTTAAAGGAGGAGAAGGAGGAGGAGATACAGGCGAAAAATGTGTGGGATGCGCGAGACTTCAGGGGAACTGGCTGGGATTCGAGGGAAGCGATGGCAGCCGCAGTGGAAGGTGTTCCGGCAGGGATGATGTCACCGCAACAGGCGATTTTCACGAATGCACCTGAGACTGCTCCTCTTAAACCCATCGAGCGTACAGAAAGGAAAATCGGTCGCAACGAGCCTTGTCCTTGTGGCAGCGGTAGAAAATACAAACACTGCTGTGGCAAGCCTAAACCGACTGATTAGATGGCTCCTCCGAAAAGTGCGATGAGATTACTTTAAGCGATGATTTTTGAGAGAAAGGCTTGAGGTTTTGTTTTGTGGATTGAGGTGTCTATAGGTTCTCTTTGCTTTGATTGAGCGCACCTGTTTTTATACGGAATTTCTTACCATAGATGATTCATTTACGCTTTGAAAGGTGTGCCTCTGTCAAACGCAGGTGGCGAAAGGCTGACACGCAACACGCATCGCTACTCTTCGAGAAGCAGGATGATGGCGTAAAATTCTTCCGTTTTGAGAGGAACGACTTTCAGTACGGGGGCAAACGAAGAAAGGATTTCTTTAAGTGAATATTCGCCTGCAGGAAGGGTGGATTTTGGATTCTTAAGCCAGACGGGTTTTGAAGGATAGACCCTCGGTGCGCTTTTTGACTCAGACAGTTTTCTGAAGAATTCTACAAAGTTGACATGGGCTTCCAACTTGAGTGTGAGAGAAGTGAGGAAAGAATCGAATGCCTGTTTCTTTTCTTCTTCTTTTCTTATAAATTCGTCTCGGATGAACCGGTCGCAAAAGAGCAGAATTCCGTCTTCAATCCAGTATTCGACGCCAAAGTGACGGCAAACAACATCAACCACCTGCTCCGCGGGGGCGTTGTTCTCGACTAGGCTTATCCTTTTTGTTTTGTCGAAGTCTGTTCCTTCGGCAAGATTGACAGGAAATCCAAAACTTCCTCCAAGTTGAGCAATAACTTCTTCAAGAGATGCTTCCGCAACTTCAAGAGAGAGTCTTTTCTCTTTAAGCGCATTCTTAAGTCTTTTTGTTTCCTCCTCTCTTTCTACCATCTCCTGCGCGATTAAAATCAGTCGGGCAGATTGCTCTGCTTCGCTGCTTTTTACTTCGTTTCTATCGGCAATTAGGACTCTGCCTGAGCGAATCAGGATATCGGCGTCTCTACGCTCTGCATCGAAAATGGACTGGCAGAGTAGTCGAAGCACATACTCCAGTTTCAAAGAGGGAACTTTTAGGGTCACCGTATTTTTGGAGAGGTGTTTCACCGTTTCGCTCAACTCAATGGGAATTCCTGCCTGTGACGATAACTCATCCAATACCTGCTCCATCGTCATCTCTTTTACATCGAGACTTACCTCAACTTGTCGAAGGGCTTTTAACATCTTCAGATACGAGACATCCACTTCGAACGGATAAATCTCCTTCTTTTCTTCTATTGCTTTCGGAGGCTCGACTTTCTTTTCTGTCTTTGGTGGCTTCTTCGTTTCGTCCTGTTTTATCTCTCTGGTCTTTACTCCTTCCTTTTCGTCTTCTGTGCGCTCTTTCAGAACAAAAAATCTTACCACAAGAGCAAAGATGATAAAGCAAGCAGCAACAACCACTCCTAATACTACCTTTTTCCCCATGACTTTGCCCTCCCCCTTTTATCTTCCTAAGAGCGCTTCCGCAAAGCTCGCAACATCGAACTTCGCTATGTCTTCCAGTTTCTCTCCGATGCCGGCGAACTTTACTGGAATCCCTAAGCGCTCTTTAATTGCAACTACTATACCGCCTTTTGCCGTCCCATCCAACTTTGCAAGGAAGATTCCTGTCAGAGGGACCGCTTCTCTGAACTTTTCTGCCTGTGAGATGCCGTTCTGTCCTGTGGTCGCATCCAGCACCAACAAAACTTCGTGAGGAGCATCAGGTATCTTCTTCTGTACGACTCTGACCAGTTTTCGCAATTCCTCCATAAGAGGGACTTTTGTGTGCATTCTACCTGCGGTATCTATTATGAGGACATCGGCGCGACGTGCGATGGCAGCATCAGTCGCATCGTAAGCGACTGCTGCAGGGTCGCTGCCTGTTTCGTGTTTTATCAAGCGACAGAACTTGTCACCTTTAAGGCGGCTCTGGACTCTCTCACACCACTTTTCCAACTGCTCTATTGCAGCGGCGCGGAATGTATCGCACGCTGCCACAACAACGCTCATCCCTTTCTCCGTTGCAAGGTAGTGAGCCAGTTTTGCTATGGAAGTGGTCTTGCCTGAGCCGTTCACGCCGACGACTAACACGACGGTCGGTGGCGACGGGGAGAGGCGGAGTTCGTTCCCATTGCTTTCGAGAATCTTCACGAATTTCTCTTTCAACGCTTCCATCAAAGAATCCGTATCTTTGAACTCTCCTTTTTTATACCGCTCTTTCAGTTCCTCTATTATGAGGGTGGTCAAGGAGACGCCGATGTCTGCAGAAAATAGCGCTTCTTCTACCATATTGATGGTCTCTTCGCTCAGAGAGCGCCCGAAAATCGCGCTGAAAAGCCCGCGTGCCTTGCTCAGACCTCCTTTTAATTTCTCGACTACTCCTTTTATGAACCGCAGTACCATGACAAATCTCCCTTGTGCTTACTCTGAATGGCATATTATAAACTGTCTCTAACCGCTTTCAAACAGGATGAGGGGGTATTTCGTATAGTATTTTGGAGATTAATTTGGAGGAAAGGGTATGAGGGCAAGGATGGTCTTCATTTTCTGCCTCTTGTGGACTGTTGTGCCGTTTGCTGCTTTGATGGGGCAGGAGGGGAAGGAGACGTCGGGTGAGAAGCCTGCGTCTGAGGCGGAGATAGAGAGATTGATAAAGGAGTTAGGTGCCGAAGAGTTCGCCGTGCGTGAAGCAGCAATGAAAAGGCTGATTGAGATTGGAGAGTCTGCAATTCCTGCGCTCAAAGAGGCGCTTAAAAGCGATGACCCAGAGGTGGTCTGGCGGGCGCGAAGAGCTCTGGAACAGATTAAAGGGGGGGAAGAGTTCGTTAAACCTCCCAAAAGAGTGCTTCCTCCTTCTTGGGGAAGGGAGCCTTTTGTGCCTTCCGAAGAATGGTTTGAGGAACTGCGCAAAAGAACAGAGCAGATGCGCAAGGAAGCGTTGGAAGAACTGAGAAGGGTTTTTCCCGGGTTTGCGGAAGAGATGGAAAGAATGGAGCGGCGTTTTGAAGAGTTTCCTCTTCCTGACTTTCCTGACAACTTTAAGGATTTTCTGAAGCGGATGGAAGAGACTAACGAACGCCTTCGAAAGATGCTGGAAGGACTGAAGAAAGAATTGAAGAAAGAAGAAGGAGAAGAGAAAGGCGGAACGAGACGGATTGTGATTCAGGCGGAACTCTCGTCCTCAAAAAAATCGGGGGAGCATCCTCGGACGAAGGTTCAGGTTTATGTTTGGAAGGATGGGGTCCTGGTCAAAGAGAAAGAGTTCTTTGAAGGAGAGCCTCTTTTGGGGCTTTCCATCGCCGGAATCCCGGATGTCTTGAGATATCACTTAAAGATAGGAGAGGGAGAAGGAGTCATAGTAGAGAGTATAGATGAGAAGAGTCCGCTTTACGAGGCAGGACTGCGGACTAATGACATTATCTTGAAGGTGGATGATAAAACCATAAAGGATTATGAGACCCTTCTTTCTGCTCTTGAAGGCAAGGAGAAGGTGAGATTTACTCTTCTTAAGGCGGGTGAAAAAAAGGAAATAGAGGTTTTTCTTCCCAGGAAAGAGAACAAGTAGAGTGGGACTGACGGTGTTTGGAGGATTCTTTTATGCGAAGAGTGGGTATTGTTGTAGTGGTTTTTGGTTTTATAGGGTTTCTGTTTGCTGACGAGATTGACGATTTACTTGCGAAGTTGGGAGCGGAAGACTGGGCTGAACGAGAAGCAGCGAGCAAAGCGCTTGTGGCAAAAGGCTCCTCTGTCATTCCGCGTCTGTTGGAGGCATTCAAGACGAGCGGAGATTCTGAGACGAAGATGCGTATCAGTGCTATTTTGAAGCAGTTAGGGCATCCGGGTGCGGAAGCGGTCGCTGAAATAGAGAAATGTGTTTCGGAATACAGAAGACTGGTGGATGCTCCTCTGACGAATGAGGAGTTTAAGAAAGAGACTGAGGCGCTTCTTGAGAAAATGAGGAAGTTGGAGAATGTGGCTCCGTATCTGGCTGAGCGATTGGGGGAATCTGCTGATGTTGATTTAAGTCTCGCCTTAGCATTTTTCCTTAACGGTTTGGTGGAGGGAATGGGTGAAGAATCTTCGCTGGGAGGAACTACTGTGATTGAGCGAGGAGGGCAGGTTATCGTGCGAATCGGCAACAGGAAGATAGTAATGGGAGAAGGGGACGATGGTGAGGAAGGTTTTGGCGAAGGTCTGACTCCTGCTATGGCGCTTTTAGGCGCTACGAAAAGTGGGGACGAAAAACTGAATAACGCTGCGTTAAGGGCGCTTGTTAAGCGGAAGGAGTTGTCAGTGGTAGGAGAATTGATTAAGTATCTTTTGAAGTCTCCTTCTGAGGAAGGGACGGAGGCGCAGTTGGTTCTCCGCCGTTTAAGGAAGCAGAAGGAGGAGGGGCAGACCGCAGAGAAGGAGAAGAAGGTGAAGATTAGACTGGCAGCCGCTCTGCGGGAATTGACGGGAGAGAGTTTTGGTCCAGACGAGAAGACGGAGGATTTTTCTTCTGAAATTGGTAAGTGGACAGAGTGGTGGAATACCACCAAAGACAAACCGGAGTATAGAGAAGCCCGGTTGAAAGAAGAGATTCTTCTCTTAAAACTGAAGGAAGCCCAGGCGAGGAGACAGTTGCGTGCTTTTGAAAAGAAGCAAGAGGAACTCAAGAAAGCGCTCGAAGAGATCAGAAAACCAAAAGAAGAATCTCCCATACCTGAAAAAGGAAAGGAGAAATGATACTGTAGGAGGAGATTAAATGGTACGAACAGGGATTGTAGCGGTAGTTGTAAGTGTTGCCGTCTTTCTGTTGGCGGATGAAGTGGACGACCTCATTGCAAAGTTGGGGGTGGATGAGTGGTCAGAGCGGGAGGCGGCGAGTAAGGCGTTGGCGGAGAAAGGAGATTCAGTCGTTCCGCGTCTTATGGAAGCGTATAAGAAGAGTGAGGATTTTGAAGTTCGTTCGCGGCTTGTTACGATTTTGGAGAAGTTGGGTTATCCTGCTCCTGATGAGTGTGAAAAGATTGAGAAACTGTTGAATGATTACGAGAATCTCCGTTTTAAAGAAGGGGAGAATGAGGAGGAGAAGAAGGAAGAGAAGGCTGCACAGGAGCAGTCTATTCTTGAAGAGTTGCAGAAGATAAAGAATCTGTCTCTTATACA
>JAOAAR010000273.1 GCA_026418755.1 Planctomycetota bacterium | reverse complement strand
CCTCCGCTACAACAAACGCCCCAAGCCTGTCATCCGCTCCCCGAACAACAAGCCTCTTCCCTTGCAACTCCAACGGCTCAGACGCAACAACACCAACATCTCCCACCTCGACAACCTTTTTCGCAGTCTTGCCATCCTTCGCCCCAATGTCTATGAAAAGAGATTCCAACTTCGGCGCCTTCTCACGCTCCTGCGGGTCAAGAAGATGAATAGGAGTCCGCCCTATAACACCATAAACCGCACCCCTCTTCGTCCGCAAAACAACCCGCTGCCCAACCAGTATTATAGGGTCCCAGCCACCAACCGTCCGAAACTTCAGATACCCTTGCTCCGTTATATGACTCACCATCACGCCAATCTCGTCAATATGCCCCGCATAAAGCGTCCGCGGCGACCCATTCGCATTCAAAACCGCAACCGTGTTGCCCAAAACATCCGTCCGCACCTCATCCGCAAACTTCGACACATAATCCCGATAGACCGCCCGTGCAGGCCCCTCAAATCCACTCGGACTCGGCGCCTTCAGCAACTCAATCAGAAAATCATACGACTCCTTCCTCATCCTCTTCTCTCCTACACCAGAGTTGCCAAAAACCAGATTTTAACCTACTACTACGCAACAACACCCCCGAATCTACTTTTCCTCTCTTTTCTTAACCTTAAGAGTCAAATAAGGCGCCCCTACCTCGCTACCCCCCAGACTCCCAGGCTCGAAACTTGTATATACTACTACCTTGTATTCGCCCTCTTCCTCAGGTGCCTCCATCTCAGATTCAAAAATCACAACTTTGTTCTGCTCATCACACCTGACCCCAGAAAGCGATTTCCTCTCCTTCACCTCCGAACCCCTCAGAATCAGAACATACCACTTCACTCTCTCCTTTCCCACCTCAAACTTCTTGAAACTCTCCTCGCTTACAAAACCCATAAGAGTCGCCTTAAGAGTGAACTTCTCTTTGCTTCCCACAACAGGAGGTATCTCAGCCTGCAGAACATAACCCTCCCGCTGTGCACCTTCAGGCGGAGTAATAACAACAATCCCTGACATCGCCGCTTTCAAAGGATTAAAAACCGGTACAGTTACAATCTCCTTCTCTTTACTAGCGTATTCTAATTCAAGTTCGGCAGACGGCTCAAAATCAAGACTCAGAGACAAATCCCCACAAGCAGGTGCACTAAAGTAGCCCTCAAATCTCTTCTCGCTTTTGGGAGGAAAATACTCATACGGAAATAAAACCCTTCTTCCAGACCACCCCCC
The DNA here is from genome assembly GCA_026418755.1 of Planctomycetota bacterium. Classification (GTDB taxonomy): domain Bacteria; phylum Planctomycetota; class SKW154; order SKW154; family SKW154; genus SKW154. The sequence goes on along the minus strand of JAOAAR010000273.1, from coordinate 1,692 downwards.
GCCTGTCCCAATCGCACCTCCCTCCACCCTCACCATCGCACTCAAATGCACTCTTTCCACCCTCCTTATATCAAGCCAGCAACCTTCCTCGCTCTCATTCTTCACAACAACAGTCGCATTATACCGCTTCCCTATATAAACCACCTTCTCCTCAAACAGAATCTCCGCCTTCAACTCTACCGCCTTAAACCCCTTAAAATACCTCCTCAAAAATCTGCCTGCAGGTCTCCCAATACTCTGTATCTCCTTGAACACATCATCGCGAACCTTCGAATCTTGAGACTTCAGTTTCTCACAAAGCGCTATCAGCCTCTCCTTCAAATCACCGCTGACATAGCCAATCTCCTCAATGATTCTCTCCGCCCGCATTCTGACTTCAGCATCTCCGCTCTTCGTCGCCTCCTCCACATACTTCCCCGCTTTATCACCCAGTTCGATTAACTTCCTCGTCGCCTCCTCCCGAACACCCCACTCCTCCGCTCCCAACTTCGAAATCAAATCCTTCACCTGCTCCTCAAACTCCTTCTCTTGATTCCCATCATTTCCTTGCGCAAACAAGAAAAAACAGAACACAAGAAAAACAATCCTCAAAAACAGATGAACCACCCACCCCATCACTTCCCCTCCCTCTCCCCTTTCTCCTCAAGTGTAACCCCAATGCTCCCGTAAAAAAGCATTGACCTGTCCATATCAGAAGCAGCATAGAAGAGCAAAGTGGCAATGTCAGGAGCAACCACCGACGAGAACGAAAGCACACCGTTCGTATAAACCTCGACTTTCGTATCCCTCGGAAACATCTTACTCGACACAAGCAGACGGTATTTCTTGACCCGATATGTCTTAACATCAATCCTGTTACCGTTAACGCTCACCTCAATCGAACAGAAAGGCTTTGGATACTCAAAAGCATCCACCTCCTGCCCCTTCGGAAACTTCCCTTTAAGAACAACCTCCTCCCCGTCCCGCTTGACTACAACGCTCACCTCATCTCCAAACCTCTTTTTCGAAAGAGCCACCCTTAGGTCTTGAAACGATTTCACTTCGTTTGTGTCTATCTTCACAATCACATCCCCTGCCTTTATTCCCATCTCCGCCGCAGTCGAATCCTTCGCCACATCACTCACTCTCGCCCCTTCTCCCTGATACTCTTGGTCAATCACCACACCAAGAACAAGCCTCGGCGTGAACTTCGGACTCTTCAGGATGGGCTTCTCACCACCCGTCTCGCCCAGCTCCTCAACCACCACCCACGCAAATCTGCCTCGCTCCTTCACATCATCTGTCATCCAGACAACATTCCTCGGCAACGGCTCCCGCACCGTTTTCTTGATGAAATCCCGAATCTTCGGACGCTCCTTGTCAATATAATCAAGCCTGTGACCAATCTTCTCATAAACAGTAAATTCAATGTTTCCCCCCGCCTCCTTGAAGAAATCTATCAACTTCCTCTGCTGCTCGGCAGGATAAAGCGTATCCTCAGTAGTGTTCACCACATAAAGAGGCCGCTTATGAAGCAGGTTCTGCGCAAACACCTCCCCTCCGTATTGTGCCACTAAACTCGAACCGTTAAGCGGAATAAAACCCGCAAATGGAGTCGGATGATGAAAAGCGAAATGAAATGAACCAGAACCACCATCAGAAAAACCCGTAACAAAAATTTTGTTATCATCCACCACATACCGCCTCTTAATC
>JAOAAR010000272.1 GCA_026418755.1 Planctomycetota bacterium | reverse complement strand
CCGCCACTCCACCCGCTTAGGACTGACAGTGACCCAAGCGCTTCTGAAAGGCTATGATGTGAATGCGAATTTAGTGAACATAAGAAAATCTGAACTGGATGTAGCCTCCTCAGAATACGAGTTGCGAGGATTCATCGAATCACTCGTGGCCCAGGTCGAATCAACATACTGGGATTATGTCTTATCTCTCAAACAATTAAAAATCTTAGAAGAAAGCCTTGCGCTTGCAGAAGAGTCTCGGAGACAGACCGCAGAGAGAATCTCCATAGGAAAACTGGCAGAGACAGAACTGGCAGCAGCAGAAGCAGAAGTGGCTCTCCGCAAACAAGACCTCATCAATGCAAAAGCCTCCCTTTCTTCCATCCGCCTCCGCCTCCTGCGCCTCCACACCCCCCCCGCCTCAAACCTATGGGAGATTCAAATCATCGCAAAAGAAGAGCCCTCCATCCCTCAGGTCGAACTGGATGATGTGGAGAACCACATCAATGTAGCACTGAAAATGAGACCCGAAATGAACCAGGCAAAATTGCAGGTACTCAAAGGTGAACTGGATGTCATAAAAACAAAAGACGGACTCCTGCCAAAACTGGACGCTTTTCTCTCTCTCGGAAGAAGCGGATATGCGGATTCACTCTGGGATTCCATACGCAATTTCAACGAAAGAAATCACGATTTCTCCGGCGGCCTTATATTCGAGTTCCCTCTTGGTAACCGCGCCGCAAAAGCACAGACCAAACGAGCCCTTCTCTCCCACGAGCAGTCACTCCTCGCCCTCCAAAACCTCTCTCAACTCATCGAGGTGGATATCCGCTCAGCATATGTGGAAGTGAGACGCTCAAAAGAACAAGTAACAGCAAGCGCAGCAACTCGCAAACTCCAAGAAGAAAAACTGCGCGCAGAGAACGAAAAGTTCAATGTCGGAAAATCTACCGCTTTCATGGTAGCACAGGCTCAGCGAGACTTCGTGAGAAGCCAAGTCTCCGAAGTGGAAGCAGTAGTCAAATACCTCAAAGCACTCGTTGACCTGTACCGCCTGGAAGGTTCACTTCTCGAACGGCGCGGTATCTCAGCACCAGGAAGAACCCCCGTAACCCTCCCCCTCGAAACCACCGAAGAGAAAAAATAGTAAACTAACCTCTCCCTACCGCTCTCAGCGCTCTGATAATAGCCCCTCTGTCCGATGCCCCGAATATAGCATTCCCCGCAACCAATATATTCACCCCCGCCCTTACGGCTAATTTCGCCGTTTCAGGATTAATTCCACCATCCATCTGAATCCAGAAATCTGGACCTCTCCTACGGCGTATCTCCTCCACCTTCGACAAAACATCAGGAATAAACTTTTGCCCACCAAAACCAGGATTGACACTCATCACAAGCACCATATCCACCTTGTCTAAATAAGGCAAGATACGCCCCACAGGAGTCGGCGGATTAAGCACAATGCCCACTTTCACACCCAATCTTCTCATCTCAGCAATGACCTCGTCCGGCTCATCCTTCCCCTCTACCTGAAAACTGAGTAAATCAGCACCACTTTTAGCGAACACCTCCGCATACTTAAGCGGATGCTCTATCATCAAATGAACATCTAAAAAAAGTTTTGTTACTCTCCGAACAGAAGCAACCAAAGGTGGACCAAAAGTTATATTCGGAACAAAATGCCCATCCATAACATCAAGATGCAACCAGTCGGCTCCCCCTTCTTCAACGCTTCTTACCTCATCCGCAAGATGCGCAAAATCCGCACTCAACAGACTCGGCGCAATAATGAGACTCAAAAAGAGACCCCCTCACCAGAAACAGGAGAATATTCTACAGACAGAAAAAATGACGGCAAGGGTTTTCACTTAACCGCATATCGCAACTTGTAACTGCCCGTGCCGTTATCCGTTACCCAAACAGTATGAAAGAGCGCACCAGGACCCGATGTAATATCAGGATTCTTCGAATTAGTTGAGCCAGAAGTTAATGCTCCCCCCTCCCAGACCACACCTCGAAAGGAGTAATAAATATCGGAGTAGGTAAAAAAAGAAGCCTTCTTCCATACACTGCACGGTTTGCCTCCTGCGACCGTAATCTTCGGCTCCTGAGCACCTTCAAATGAAGAGAAGACTGTTTCAGGGCTATCCCAACTACCACCACTCCCGCTTCTGGCTTGGACGGAATAAATAATATCATAGTTGGGAGGAGGACCATTTCTACTTTCCTGCCAAACTACCCAAACCTTCTTGTTCAGAGAATCAATAGTGATATCAGGCTCATTCGAAGTCGCGGTCGACAGAGATATATTGACTGGTGTTCCGAATGTCCCAGATGATATGTCATAGAGTATATACCAAACAGTTATTCCGTTACTATAAACAGTATGAATGTAAGAGGAGCCCTCTGCTACAATCTTAGGATATGCGTTCGCAGTAGTGCCTGAGTAAAGCGTAATTTCGTTCGACCAACTCGCCCCATTGTCAGACGAGATTTTCATAACTATTGAATAAGTCGCCGTCCCCGTTACGCGCACCTTCCGACAAGCGATATAGATTTTTGACGACGAATCAAGACATATAGATGGATTACTATAACTCGTATTCCCCACCGCTGAAAAGACTGCAAGTGAAGTTATCCACGCCCCTGTTGTGGGATTGCGGCGCCGATAGAACACACTTCCTCCCTCGGCAAATGCTAAATGGAGATAGAAAGAATCAGAAACGAGAGAAGGAAGCGAGCCGGCTCCTAAAAACTGGGCTCCAGACCAGCCTCCGTAGCGACCATTTTTATAATAAAGATTAGCACCGTCTCTTTGATAGACTATATGTGCAACTCCATCAGGCGTAACAGCAATCGCAGGATTAGAACAGTTGCCTGTATCTTCTACACCGAAAATACCGCTCCAGTCCTGTCTCTTATACACATCT
>JAOAAR010000271.1:254-2983 GCA_026418755.1 Planctomycetota bacterium | reverse complement strand
CGACGCTCTAGCGATGCTTGGCCTGTCCGTGCGGCAATTGGCATCCCTGAGCCCCGATCAGCAATTTGTGGTCATTGCAGAAGCCCTGTCAAAAATCCCCGACCCAACGCGGCGAGCGGCTGTGGCGATGGAGGTGTTTGGCAAGTACGAAAGTGTAGAAAAGATTTCAGGTGAGAGGGTATCGGCAGGAGAACTTCTTGAACACATCCGGAAGGTAGTCAGCGAATATGCTTTATCAAAGATTCTGAAAGACCCTGAATTAGGCGGTGTTGACAAAGAGACGAGGTTCTACCTTTTGTGGCGATGGACTTACAATTCAGCAAAAGTCCATTTTGACGATGCAAGGAAACTTGGGCATGCGGTCGGGGTCGAGATTACAGAGCATTGGGATAGTGGTTTTATCAAGAAGGATAAAGAGTTTATCTTTGTTCTGGATGCGCTCGATAGAGGAGACAAGTTTCTTGAAAAAGAGAAGTTAGTAAGTATGATAGATGTTCTACACTTTTGTCTTCTTTACTGGGAGCGGAATGATAAGGAGAAGATTGCACAGGTTTTGGATAGTACAGGGAATCTGAATAACAATGTTTTCTGGCGGGTTGCGCAATCAATATCGGATGTTTTGCCAGAAGGCGATAGAGAGAAAAAGATGTTACAAGGGTTCATTTATGGGAAGGAGAGTTACAGTAAAATAGAGACAAGACCTGATAAAAGGCAAGGAAAACTCTCTTATAAGAAGGAGTAAAAAGATGCCACTTCAATCTTGGTGGGAGAATGCGGTTCCTCACATGGATATTATTAGTGGAAGACTGGAACAGTCTGTTTTTGCTGCATCGTTAGGGGATGTAGTCTATGGCGAGGCTCCCAAAGAATATAGGGATGCTAGAGTCTTTTCGCGGACAACCTACTGGACTCATGGGTTGAGGGGTCTAATCAAGAATGTGTTCCGTCGTCTCAGCGGCGAAGGAGGTGATTCTGTTATTCAACTGCAAACTCCTTTCGGAGGCGGTAAGACACACGCTCTTCTCGCCCTATACCACGCAGTCAAAAACTGGGAAATAGTCAGTCAAGTACCAGAGATTCGAGAAGAAGGAATTTCTCTTTTTACGAAGGCGAAAGTTGCCGTTTTTGTCGGTACTCATATGGATGCTCTCTCTGGGAGGACTCCTTGGGGGGAGATAGCGGAGCAACTTGGGCAGTATGATGTTGTAAAGGAACACGATAAGAAGCGCGTTGCGCCAGGAAAGGAGAGAATAAGGCAGATGCTTGAATCTGCAGGTCCGACACTCATTTTGATAGACGAAATTCTGGAATATATAGTCAAAGCCAACCGTGTGGAGAAAGAAGAGAAGATTACTCACGGGCAGACACTTGCTTTCCTTCAGGAGATTTCTGAAACAGTAGCATCTTCCAGGAACTGTTGCCTTGTGATAACGCTCCCAGCGAGCGTACTTGAGACATACGATGAAGAAGCGGAAAAGGCGCTCCAACAACTTCAGAAGGTTTCAGGACGAGTAGAGGCAATCTACACTCCTGTAGAAGGAATTGAACTCTATGAGGTCATCCGCAAGAGGCTGTTTGAACATCTGGGCGATGAAGAGATAAGGAGGAAAGTAATACGAAGTTACTTTACTCTTTATCAGAAACTTGGCGTTGACGCTCCTCCAGAAGTGAAAGAGGCAGATTACAGAGAGCGAATGGAACGAGCATATCCGTTCCATCCTGAACTGATAGATGTTCTCCACGAACGATGGGGGTCGTATCCCACCTTTCAGAGGACAAGAGGCGTTTTGCGACTGCTGGCTGAAATCGTATCAGACCTTTACAAGAGAAAGATTCCGTGTCCGCTCATTCAATCCTCTCTTGTAAATCTTGAGAACCAGGCAATACGGCAGGAGTTCGTCAAGCACATAGGAAACGAATATGAGAGTGTAATTGCTGCTGATATAGCGGGCAAGGACGCCAAGTCACAGAAAATAGACAGCGATATGGGAAGTGAGTATAAGAAGTATGGTATCGCACAGGGCATCGCAACATCAGTTTTTATATATTCCTTCAGTGCTGGCAAGAGTCAAGAGACTACGATTCCGAGGATAAGAGTGGCGCTTTTAAGAGAAGGTATCCCAACTACTATTGTTGACAACGCTGTGGCGAAACTGGAAGACGAACTCTGGTTTTTCCACTCCGAGAAGAAACGATACGCTTTCCGGAAAAGACCCAATCTGAACCGCGTCATAGTGGACAGAGAAGAGAATTTTTCTAGTAGAGAGGTACAAGAAGAACTCAAGAGAATCTTGGAAAAACATTCGGGTCGCGCTATGGAAGTCTATCTGTGGCCGGAGAGAGAGTCAGACATACCAGACAACAAGAATCTCAAACTTGCTATTCTGGCTAACGACCTTCCTTTCTCTTCAGACAAGGCGAAATTGTCTGCCGTTAACCTCCTTGAAAAAGCAGGTATAGGGTTTAGAGTATATAGAAATACCTTGTTTGTGCTTCTGATTGACGAAAATCAAGCCATTTCGCTGAACAAGGCGGTAAGAAGAGCGTTAGCTTTAAGAGAACTACAGACCAGTAAGTTTTTGCAGGAGACATTGACTAGAGAGAGCCAAGAAGACTTGAAAAAGAGACTCGTAGAGATAGAAAAAGAATTGCCTTTCAGACTTCTTACAGCATATAGGCATTTGGCTATGCTTAGTGAAAATGGAAAGGTGGTTTGGAAGGACTTGGGC
>JAOAAR010000271.1:0-244 GCA_026418755.1 Planctomycetota bacterium | reverse complement strand
CAACTACAGGAAGCGAGCGGACCGTTTCAGAAAGAGTAAGGCAGTTCCTTGTAGATGAAGAAAGATTGCTCTCCCACATCAGTCCGAGTTATCTGCTGGAAAAAGCCATCGGGCAGAAAGGACCAGGGAAATTTTTGCACGAGGTATATGAGTTGTGCTTAAAGTCTCCAGGATTGGCAATCCCTGAGAAAAAGGATGTGCTGATAGAAGCAATCACCGAAGGATTGAAGTCAGGTCTTATGGG
>JAOAAR010000270.1 GCA_026418755.1 Planctomycetota bacterium | reverse complement strand
GTCCTGGGAGGTGCATACAAAACAGATGCAGAACAACGAATCGAAAGATTGAGCAAAACTGGGGGAGAAAGAAGGCTTGCACCAGGCTCTTACACAGAGGAAGTGATTGAGGACTCAGAAGGAAGACGGTGGATTGTGCGTAGATATACGGACGGAAAGACGGAAAAACTTCCATTTGAGGAGAAATAGTATTGAAGAAGGTTCTTTCAGCAGGTGAACAACTTGCGAGGCTCAAGAAGGGGGTCGTCGAAGTGTTTCCTGAGGAAGAGATGGTTGCGAAGTTGGAGCGCTCAGTTGCCACAAAGACTCCCTTGCGTGTGAAACTGGGGATTGACCCGACCACTCCTGATTTGCATTTGGGGCATATTGTCGTTTTGAACAAGTTGAGGCAGTTTCAGCAGTTGGGGCACAGAGCGGTTCTTATCATTGGAGACTACACTGGGCAGGTGGGAGACCCTTCGGGGCAGAGTGCTACGAGGCAGCGTCTGAGGTTAGATGATGTGAATAGAAACGCTGAAGTCTTTCTCACATATGCGAGGAGGTTGTTGTCTGACGGTGAACTTGAGATAAGACGGAATGGTGAATGGTTTGCGCCTATGAGTTTTGCTGAAGTGATGGAGTTGGCGTCAAAGATGACTGTTGCGCGGCTACTGGAAAGAGACGATTTCAAAAACAGGTTTGAGAAAAATGTTCCAATCTCTCTTCACGAGTTTTTTTATCCGCTGATGCAGGGTTACGATTCGGTGATGGTGAAAGCGGATGTAGAGTTAGGAGGTACAGACCAGCGATACAATCTTTCTGTAGGGAGGGCGTTGCAAAGGGATTTTGGGCAGGAGCCGCAGGTTTGCATAACTTTGCCGCTTCTTGTCGGCACAGATGGAGAGAAGAAGATGTCTAAGACATATAACAATTTCATCAGAGTGGATGAGCCACCAAAGACGATGTTTGACAAACTGTTCTCCATTCCCGATTCACTTGTTCAGACATACCTTACTCTTTTGACAGACATCGAAGAAACGGAGATAAAGAGGTTGTGCTCCGCAAGCGACATAAGAGAGGCAAAACTGGTTCTTGCAACCGATGTAGTGAAACGGTTTGCAGGCGAGAAGGCGGCAGAATCGCTTAGAGAATCATATATTGGAGGGACCATTCCAGAAGAAGGGTTGAAAGATGTGGAGTGTGATTCGGAAAGTATCTGGATTGTGAATCTTGTGAAGTCTGCAGGATTTGCTTCGAGTTCTTCCGAAGCGAGAAGACTCGTCCAGCAAGGAGGAGTTTCGCTGGACGGCGAGACTATAAGCAATCCTGAGCAGAATGTGAATCTAAAAGATGGTATGGTTCTGAAAGTGGGGAAGAACCGTTGGGCGCGCATCCGAATAAAGAGAGAGAAAAAATGAAACATCGTCTTTTCGCCCTCTTCTCTTTCCTGGTTTTATGGCTTTTCGCCTTTTTGTCTCTCGGCGAAAGAGCCTCGACAAGTGAAAAAACGGTGAGGTTCTACGAGAGACTCAAAGACGGAAAAGTTCTCCTTTACACGGTGAAGTCGAGAGTAGAGCGGTTCGAACTTCTTCCGAAAGCGAAAAAAGAGACCATTTCAGAGGAGGAGAATCTCTGCGCGGTGGCTCATTACAGTGAAGAGAAGGAGTGGAAAAGCGCTCTTATGTTTCAGCGCTTGAGCAAGAAGATTCTCCTGTGCCGTTACAACGATGAAGATAAAACTGATTACCTTGCGAAAACAGAAGGAGAAAAACCACTGCCGGGGTTCTTTTTTCTGAAGAGAGCGGAAGGAGGCGGTTTCAGCATCAGAATGCGAGAAGCCGACTTGAGCCATCTCCTCATAATCCCCTACTGTTGCCGTGCCTCTTTTGAAGGAGAGTATGGAATCGGAGAGAAGCAAAGAGGGAGGCTTGATTTCGGTGCGGCAAAAGCAGAATACGAATGGACACTCGAAGACTTTTATGAAGAGAAAGGAAAACAGGTCGCTATTCTAGCAGGGCGGATTCATTTTGAGACCGCTAATGGCAGCGGCAAAGGTGTTGCTACTTCTCGTTTGATGATGATTCCCGACACTGGAACCATTTTGAAGGAGAAAACCGTCGTTACTGTCAAACTGGAAGGGCTTGTATACCGTGAAACTTACGAATCACACCTACTCAGCATCGAGGAGCAGGAGCCGGAAAAACTTTCTTCTCAGATGAAGAAACTCGAGGCAGCGTATGCTGCCTTGAGCACAGACCATCCTGTTGAGTTGCTTCAGTTGCTGGACGAGGCGTTCAGCGCATATGAAAACGGGCTCTTCGCACCTTACATAGAGAGGCTTTTTTCTGCCGCTCGGAAGAGAGTGGAACATTTATACAAGGAACTTCTGATGGACGAACTCCAGAAAAAACTGGATGAACTTTTGAAAAAACATAAACATTGGGGTTGAGAGCATTCAAAATAAGCATTCCAGGAATGGAAGAAAGACTCTGATAGAACTATAAATTCGTCAATACAAACAGCATCTGCTCTCATTCTGGAAATCAGTTAGTTAGAGGTTAGTTAGGGCGCTCCTGATTTTTATAAAGCGTGGGTGCATAATCCAGGTTACTTAGATACGAGGTGATGAAGGAGGAGACGAGCGCGGCGTGCCAGAGAAGGGCAAGGGTTCTCTTTGAACAGACCTTCAATAACGGTTTTTGCGTTCTTTTTGTCACCTATGTGAATGAGAGCCTGCGCAAAATAAAGTCTGAATGTGGAGCGTTTCTCCTTCGGTAGAAGAAGCATACTCGCTGTGAGCGCATCTATCGGACGCCCCAATAAGAGATAAGATGCCGCCTTCTGGGCGTGAATATCAGGGAAATCAAGAGCGACAGATTCCAATTCTTCGTATATTTTCAGCACTCTTTCGTATTCGCCCAAGTGGAACAGGCATGTTGCAAGTGCGTATTGAGCCTGTCTCTTATACACATCT
>JAOAAR010000269.1 GCA_026418755.1 Planctomycetota bacterium | reverse complement strand
GTGTTGAGTTGAAGCCTGGCAAAGGGGCGCAGATTGCGCGCTCTGCTGGCTCTTATGCCCAAATTATGGCGAAAGAGGGTGAGTATGCGATTCTGAAGATGCCGTCAGGGGAGATGAGAAAAGTGAAACTCTCTTGTCGGGCAACTATAGGTCAAGTTGGTAACCTTGACCATAGGAATGTTCGGCGCGGAAAAGCAGGAAGGACAAGGGATTTGGGGCATCGTCCTCATGTTCGAGGCTCTGCTATGAACCCTGTATCCCATCCTATGGGAGGAGGGGAAGGGCGGCGTTCTGGAGGCAGACATCCTGTATCGCCGTGGGGAAAGGTTGCAAAAGGCGGCAAAACCCGAAGCCAGAGAAAACCATCCTCTAAGTTTATCATAAGAGGGCGAAAGAAGTAGGAGGAAGGGAGGAGAAGGAGGCGGCTGAATGGGTAGGTCTCTTAAAAAAGGTCCTTTTGTTGACAAAAAACTGGTGGAACGGGTTTTGCGGCAAAAAGACTCAAAAAGTTATGAGCCGATAAAAACCTGGTCAAGAGCCACGACTATTATCCCTGAATTCGTGGGACACACATTTCTGGTTCACAACGGACGGATGTTCCTGAAATGTTATGTAACGGAGGATATGGTGGGGCATAGACTGGGAGAATTTGCTCTGACGCGCACATTCAGAGGTCACAGCGGAAAAAAGGCGAAGGAAGCGGCGCGTGCAGAAGGAAAAGGTGAAAAGAAGGATTAGTGGTGCGAAGTGCCGAGAGTGAAGGAGGCGTCTTATGGGAAGGCCGTTAGGTCCTCGCTGTAGAGTTTGTAGAAGAGAAGGGGAGAAACTTTTTCTTAAAGGAGCGAAGTGTGATACGCGAAAATGCCCACTTGAAAAACGACAGTATCCCCCAGGCGAGCATTCTTATAGAAAGGCAAAGTACTCAGAATATGCGCGCAGGTTGCGTGAAACGCAAAAGGTGAAGAGGTATTATGGGGTCTCAAAGACTCAGTTTGAAAGGTATTTTGAGGTGGCTTCACGGAAGTCCGGAGACACAGGAGAAAATCTTCTCATAATGTTGGAGAGACGGTTGGATAACATCGTGCATTTGATTCGGTGGGCGCCAAACAGAACGACAGCGCGACAGTTGATTGCACACGGACATATATTCTTGAACGGACGCCGCCATAAGTCAGCCTCTTATCTTGTTAAAGCAGGTGATACTATCTCTGTTGTCTCGGATGAGAGCATCAGAAAGAACCTTAAGGCGAATATGGAGGCTTCTACGCGAGCGGTTCCTGAGTGGATCCAGGTTGATACTGAAAATATGAAGGCGGTGATTTCGAGAGAGCCTCTTAGGAGCGAAGTTTCTATCCCTGTTGAGGCGGGTTACATCGTCGAGTTTCTGTCGCGATAGTCTTGAATAATAAACTTGAAAATAAAGGAATAGGAGAGGTTTGAATGAGAATAAGATGGCGAGGATTTGAACTGCCCAGTAAGGTGACTGTCGAAAAAGAGACTCGGACGAACACCTATGCAAAGTTTATTGCTGAGCCGTTTGAGCAGGGATTTGGCACTACGATTGGAAACAGCCTGAGGCGGGCTCTTCTCTCTTCAATCGAGGGTGCGGCAGTCACGCATGTACGCATCCGCGGGGTCCAGCACGAGTTCTCTACCATTCCGGGCGTCTATGAAGATGTTCCCGACATTATTCTGAATATCAAGCAGATGCGAGTCAAACTCCACAAAGATACACCAAGCCGCCTTTTTTTGCAGAAAAAGGGGCAAGGAATTGTCAAGGCAGGAGATTTTGAAGGGGATGAGAGCGTCAGTATAGTGAACAAGGACCTTCCTATTGCTACGATTACAAACGATAATACGCAATTGATAATAGAACTGGATGTCCGCACCGGGAGAGGTTATGTCTCTGCAGAAGAGAACAGAGCCTTGGTGAACGAGATAGGAGTTATTCCTGTAGACTCGATATTTTCGCCTGTTTTGCGTGTGCGCTACACAACGGAGAACACGCGTGTTGGCTACAAGACGAATTACGACCGCCTGGTAATGGAGATCTGGACAGACGGGACGGTGACTCCGGAGATGGCGCTGGTTGAGGCAGGTAAGATTTTGCGGAAGCATTTAAATCCCTTTGTTCAGTATTATGATGCTGGCAGAGAGTTTGTAATTGAGGACCAAAGGGAAGACGAGTTGCGTAAAAGGGAGGAGCGCCGTGCGGAGTTGCGCCAGAAACTGATGCAACCTATCTCCATACTTGGACTCGGAGTGAGAGCATCCAACTGTCTGGAGGGGGTCAAGATTAGGACGATAAGAGATATTGTGACGAAAACCGAACAGGAGTTGTTGTCTCTCAGAAACTTCGGAAAGACTTCCCTGAAGGAGGTGAAGAGTAAACTGGAGGAGATTGGGCTTTCTCTGGGGATGGACCCAAGCGAGATAGATGAAAAACTATAAAGTTATGAGGATTAAGGATATGCGGCATAAAAAAGACCACAGACATCTTGGACGCAGGACAGAGGAGAGAATTGCGCTGATGAGAGCGCTTTCTCGTTCTCTCATCCTGCATGGGCGAATCAGAACAACTACTCCGAAAGCGAAGGAAGCGCGCCGTTATGTGGAAAAACTTGTGACTCTGGCGAAGGATGGTTCGTTGACTGCTCGGCGTAGGGCGCTCTCGATGCTTCCTGAGAAGCCTGTTGTGAAAAAACTGTTCGACACCATAGCACCTCTTCTCGCAGATAGAAACGGAGGCTACACTCGAATCGTTCATCTACCATTCCGCCGCAAAGGAGATGCTGGTGCTCAATCCTTTCTTGAGTTTGTTGTCCCGATTCCCCGTACTACGGGCGAAGAGTAAAAGACGAAAGAAGGGCGAGAGAACAAAAATCTTCAGTAGTCTCGGCGGCATAAAAGCGATACACCTATTACAAGCACGACCACTCCGAAAAGTAGAGACGAGCAGAGCGGATAGTTGAAGAGAGGACTTCCGCTTGCAATAGCCGAAGCGCCGTCCATCGGA
>JAOAAR010000268.1 GCA_026418755.1 Planctomycetota bacterium | reverse complement strand
AGGCAGTATCCGCTATTCTGAAGTTCTTTGAGGAGCGGGGAACTAATTATGTGGTGAGGGATGGCACCGCCTATTACGGAGCCAAAACGCTACTAAAACGGTGGCTGACAGCATTACCTGATGAGGTAGTAAAGAATTTTGCTACTGATATGTACAAGAAGGCAGAAACCACTCTCCGAATAGGGCAGAACAATCCCTCTCTTTTATGGTCTCTGTTTGAGCGCCTGGCTTCGTCCTCACAAATTGAAAGAGCGCTAAAGATTCTTTCAGAGTATTACCTTGAAAGAGGCGATTTCTCCTCTGTTCTCAAAGCAACAAGACAGGCTTGCGAAGCCATTCAGCGAATCGAAGACGAACAAACGAGATTTTATACCGCACTTGCAATGGCGGCTACGGGAAAAAAGAGCGAAGCAGAGAAAGAGGTAAAGGAGATTAAGAAGAGAGTCCATTTCGGTGGAAAAGAATGGAACGCACAAGAAGCGCTCGCCCAGTTTTCAAAGTGGATGCCAACGGAGGAGAGTAGAATAAAACCTGAAGAGATTAAGAAAGAAATCCGTCTCCTCCCACCTGGAGTTCCTCGCTACTTGCCACTTAAATCGCCTTTTGGTGCGAACGAATTGAAGATTGCAGGCGCCCCGGCGATTCCTACCATATCAGGAGATTCTATTCTGGTAAACACGGGCAAAACTGTTGTGAAGATGAAGGAGGGTAGAGTAGAGTGGACAGTCCCATTGGTAACGGAGGACCTTCCGCAGGCTTACTATTATAGCAGAGGGTTCAAGGTCGCAACTGACGGTGTTTCTGCTTATTTCAGTGATAAGGATAGAGTACGCGCCTATAAATTGAGTGATAGCTCTTTCTCGTGGTGCAGCGACCAGATTGATTCCCTCGTTCTTTCTGACCCTGTCGTTTGCGGCGAAGATGTTTTCGTCTATGTCCTGTCAAAGGAGCGTGAATTCAAGAGTTTTCTTCTCTGCCTCGATTCTTCTACAGGAAGACAGAAATGGTTTGCCCCAATCTCCACCGGCTTCCCCCTTAATCCGTTTAACTCCACAGTTTTCGCCCTGCCACCAGTCGTCTGCGATGAACGCATCTTCGTCATCTCATCCTTCGAACTCTTCTCCGCGCTGAGCAGAGAAGGAGAACTTCTCTGGGCTTTCAGATATCCGACTACTTACGGTCATTTGAATGCAAGAAGAACAGCAGAAAACAGAAGACGAACTGTTTCATATCCCCTCCTGTTGAACGATATCATCATCGCCATTCCACCTGACTCTCTCTACGCCTTTGCCTTTTCAACGAAACAGCCGAAGATTTTATGGAGGCTTCCAACGGAAGGAGAATGGAAGGTCAACGGTTTCTGCGCTTTGGCAGACAAGAATAGCGTCGCATTTTTTGGTTCTCATATCATCATACTCGATGCAAAGACAGGCTTGATAAAAGAACTATCTCCGCTTCCTGAGGATGTGTATTCAGCGTTCGTTGACTCGGAATCTCTTTGGCTTCTCTCCGAAAAGTCTCTTTTTCGTTACAAAACTGGCGAAATGGAACTCGAAGAGTTTTTTGTCCCTGAATTGCGCGGGGTGTTCAACCTTACAGCATCTGGTAGGAATCTCGTTGCTATTTCGCCAAACGAAGCGGTCCTCTGGAGCTCCTTAGAGAATGCAGCAGAAGATGTAGTTATGCTCCGCAGAGGCGATGTGAAGAGGTTACAGGAAAGGCTAAGGGATAGGGATTTTTGTGCCATTTTGCGGCGAGAAGGAGACGACATGCGCGCCGTTCTGGAGCCACTCCTTGCTCGCCTGAAGGAGAAAAACCCAGCCCAGTGCGCAAAAATCCTTGAAACAATCAGTGAGCACCTCTCCATTGAGCGTAGAGGAACTTCTCTTGTAGAGGCAGCATGCCTCTACAGTAAGAGTGGAGATTATGAAAAAGCACTCGATGTGTTAGCGTCGTCTGTTAATCATCCTTGCGAGGTTATCGAATTGGGATATTTGAAGACTGTCCCAATGCCTGAGACTGCGGCTGCGCTTGCGCTTTCCATTGCGAAAAATGCACCTGAAGGAGTACTCAGAAGAGCAGAAGAGAAGACTCAGAGTATTGAAAGAAGGGACACCTCGATAGAGGATATGAAAAGGCTGTTTTATTCATATCCGTACACGACTACGGGGCGCGAGGCAGCAGCAGAAGTTGCAAGGCGGCTTATCGCTGAGAAGAGAACAGAAGAGGCAGAAATGTGGCTATATTCGCTTCTGCGCCTGGATAGCGGACAAGAGCCTTCATACCTCGAACTTCTACTCCGCATTTATCAGATGGTCGGAGACGATATCCGCTGTCAATGGGCAAAACAGACACTATCAGCACTTAAAGAATCTAAGCCACCTCCACAGGCGAATACGCCCCTTCACCCGCCTGAAAGAATCGCCTGGCGCAACCTGCCCTATCTGGTAACAGATGAGAGTATGGATGCCGTCATTGTAAGAATCAAAGATCGCGCAGGAGTCCTCCGTTTCGGAGAAACGGTGATGGATGCTGTTGACGCCGAAAACGGCACTCTCCTCTGGAGAGTCTCTCTTACGCGCTCCTCTTCTGTTATCCAGTTACCTGATGGAAGGATTGTCGTTCTGTCAGGCGAACTTCTTGCGGTAATAGATTCCGAGAGTGGCGATGTATTAAAAAAGATAGAGGTTAAAGGACTGGATGAGAAGTCGCGGGAAAGGACCACGGTCTTTTTGTTTGCTGTTGCGCAGGATAGAGTTTGTCTTATTGATACGAAAGGATGTGTTGCGATTGTGGATTTGAAAAACGGCAGAGTTATTCTGGATGAGAAAGTTCTCAAAGTTGCACTTGGAGGGGTTGCCGTTGGCGATGCGCTCTCTTGTGGCGATATGATTGTCATTCGTTCCATTGATGCGAAAAGACTTCTATTCTTTGACACAACGAGAATGATTCTCACGAGGACTCAAAATGCTCAGAAAAACGAGTCGTTTGTCCGCAGTATAACGGACGGCAGAAGCTGTCTCTT
>JAOAAR010000267.1 GCA_026418755.1 Planctomycetota bacterium | reverse complement strand
TTCCTAATGCCTTTATGCTTTCTGCACCCCCTCTCTCCGCCAATTTCGCAACCGCCTCCACACAGGCAGAACGAACCTCTTTCTTCTTGTACTCTCTCGCCACCTCCAATAACGCATCTAACGCATCCTTAGCACCCAGTCGTACCAAGGTCGCCGGTGCTTCAACGCGTACCCTCCATTTATTGTCTGTCTTGAGCGCAGTCTTTACCACTTCTCTCAAATCCTGCAAGAGTTCTTCTCTGATCTCTTTTAACGCTTTTTCGTCCAGAGAGCGTAACTCAACCAATGCATCTCGCCTCACCTTCTCTTCCACTCCTGCTTCGTAGTCCTTCATATTCTGCACAGCACGCTTCTCGTAACTGTTCAACCCTTCTTTCTTTTCCCACTTCTCATATGTGGCATAAATCGGAACACATAAAAGCATCATCACGACTACTAAAAACCATTTCATCTACTTCCCTCCTCTCTGCTTTTTCTTTTTGTTAAATACTCTCTCTGCAATCTGAATAGCGTTCAAGACCGCCCCCTTACGCAACTGGTCGGAAACCACCCACATAGCGATTCCGTTCTTGAAAGCCAAATCTCGCCGTATTCTGCCGACAAACACCTTATCTTTTCCACTCGCAAAAAGTGGAGTCGGGTAGAGGTTTTCTTCTACCTTGTCCATTAGCGAGACTCCTTCCGCTTTTTCGAGGACTGCGCGAACTTCCTCTACACTCGCCTCTTGCTTCAGTTCAATATGTACCGCCTCGGAATGAGCCCGAAAAACGGGAACCCTGACACAGGTCGAACTGATAAGAATCCTTTTGTCACCCAAAATCTTTTTCGTCTCGTCAACCATTTTCATCTCTTCCTTTGTGTAACCATTCTCAAGAAACGAGTCAATATGAGGGAAAAGATTGAATGCGATAGGATGAGGAAACACAACAGGCTTTGGCTCACCTCCTTTCAGAACCTCTTCAGTCTGGGATTTGAGTTCGCTCATTGCTGCAGACCCTGCGCCGCTCGCCGCCTGGTATGTGCAGACGACTATTCGGCGGATGCCAAACTTTCTTAAAAGAGGTGCTACAGCGACTACTAAGATTATGGTTGAGCAGTTTGGATTCGCCACTAATCTTGACTTCCCAATGGAATCAAGGTTCACTTCGGGGACAATCAGCGGTACTTCCGGCTTCAGTCTGAATGCACTCGATTTGTCAATTACGAAGGCGCCTCGCTCAAGTGCGACGGGCACGAAACGCTTGCTCACATCCGCCTCAACGCAGAAAAATGCTAAGTCAACACCGTCAAATCGTTTCTCATCAAGCGTCTCAACAGGAAGTTCCACGCCTCCAAACGGAATCTTCATTCCCGAAGAGCGTTCTGAAGCCAACAGTCTCAAATCGTCCAACTTGAAATCCCTCTGCTGTAGGATAAGAAGTAGTTCCCGTCCTACGGCACCTGTTGCACCGACAACTGCTACTCTCATCTTTCTACTCCTTCTATCTTCTTATATAAGTCATCTATGTTCTCGATTTTATCACCAAGCCCCACCATATTCTTCTGAAACCAGCCTTTGTTCGTCTCCAAAGCGAACCGAGCCGCCTTCTTCGAAACGACAGTTGTCTCGTCCAAAGGCTTCATATCCTCTATCTGGAAGATGACGCCGTTGGAATCGATAAAGGCAATTGAAAGCGGGATATAAGTGTTTTTCATCCAGAATCTGCGCACCTGCTCGTCGGGATATATGAAAAGCATCCCTGCATAGTCAGGCAATTCTTTTCTGTGCATAAGTCCTATGGAGCGCTGCTCAGGTGTCATAGCGAACTCGACCCAGAGTTTTGCCCCCCTGATGCGTAACTCAAAATCATAACTTTTACTCTGCTGTCCTGCACATCCTGAAACCAGCGCTATTGTGACTGCCAGTGCTACTTGCTTCACTTTCTCTCCTCCGCCTCCGCAAACTGTTAGAATCATTACTAAAAACTCATCCCGAATCAATTCAAATCCTATTACGCCTTGACAGTTCACGAAGAGTGCGAGATAATCTCCTCTCCTGTAGGAGAGGAAGGAAAGAGGCGGAATGAGAATCTTACTCGTCTTTTACTCGCGGACAGGAACGACGAGAAAGACAGCGGAAGTTTTGGCGAACGAACTCCGCTTGAAGGGACAAGATGTTGTAGTGGAAGAGTTGAGTGACAAGAAGAAGCGTGAAGGAATCTTCGGCTGGCTGGGAGCGAGTAAGGATGCGACTTTGAGGAGAAAGACTGAAATAGAGCCCCTTAAAGCAGAAGTTGAGAATTTCGATCTGGTTGTTGTTGGTACTCCTGTATGGGCGTTCACAGCGACTCCTGCGGTTTGCGCTTTTCTGGAGCGTTACAGGGAGAAAATCAAGAAGGTAGCGTTCTTCTGCACGATGAGAAGTTCTGGCTCTAAAGGTGCGTTCAAAAAGATGAGAAAGGTGTTGGGAAAGGAGCCAGTCTCAACCCTTCCGCTACTTGAAAAAATTGTTCACGACTCTGAGAGTTTTGTTGAGCAAGTGAAGGGGTTTATTGAAACACTTCTGCAGACTGTTTGATTTTGTTATCGAGGAAGATATAGCGTCTGCCGACAGAGGATTTATCGTTGGACTTTTTGAGGAATGTTCTGTTTTGTGTGTTGGAGGCGTTCGCTGAACTGGCGTGCCTGATGAACGAACGCCTCGATTCTCATCTGTTCACCTGCCTGGAGTGTCCCGTCGTAAGCCATTTTCAAGACAGGAATGTTGTCGAAGTCGCGTTTAAAGAGTTCAAGAAGCGAGTTGACGGTGGTTGAGGGCAGACACTGGAATGGAGCGGTGTTGACTATTCCGCTATAACCGTGCTGGTAGTATTCGATTGACTTGGCAATTGAGAGAATCGCTTCGCCGCGGATTGCTTCCGGAATATAACCGTTTGCGAGGGTGAGGAGTTCTTTCATTGGCGGCTCGGTACAGAAGTGTTCTATCTCGCCTTCAAACTGTTTCTGAATTTTCTGTTTATCCAGATTGGCGACGAACTGGGTGATATATTC
>JAOAAR010000266.1 GCA_026418755.1 Planctomycetota bacterium | reverse complement strand
CTCGTAGGGTTCGCAGAAGGCGAGGAAAATGGAGGAGAAATAGAGAGCAAAGTCTCGATGAACATCTTTGTGAACGGCAAGCAGGTACGGAGTTTCAAGGATGCTGACCCTTATGACACGGAGGCGTTTCTTGTGGAATGCGGTGCCGACCTATTATGTCATGGGGAGAACAGCATCAAGATAGAACTAGAGAGCGGTGGACCGCTCAACTACTCTGCTGTCCTTTCATATATGAGTGCAGAGAGAAAGATTGAGGCATCTGCTGCGGGCTACAAGGTAAGTCGTAGTTACACGCTTGTCAAACCTGTTCAGAAGGAGAACAAGGTCGAGTTCGAGCGATTACACAGTTTTAGAAACGATGGGATTGTGAGTATTGGTGACTTGATTCTTGTAGAGGTGGTTGTCGAATGCGAAGAGAGGAGTGAATACTTTATTTTAACGGATTACCTGCCGGCGGGTTTTGAAGTGGACAAGGAGGTAGAGAGAACGCTTCTGTCAGCGCCGCAGCCTGAGCAACTCCACCGAGAAGTTCACGATGAAAAAGTGGTCTATTTTGCAACAAAACTGACCAAAGGCAAACATACTTTCTCCTATTTCGTAAGACCTACTGTAAAGGGAGTGTTTTCGGCAATGCCTTCGGTAGGTGAACTTATGTATTTTCCTGATGTGAGAGGCAATTCGGATGAGACTTTGATTGAGGTGCGCTGATAGATGAGAGTAGCGGTTTTGGTTTTTCTGATAGTTAGCGTTGGGATAGTTTGGGCAGCGGATGAGGCACAGATAAAGGAGTTGATTAAAAAACTGGGAGACGATGAGTGGCGAGTTCGTGAGGAGGCTCAAGAGAAGTTAGAGTCTCTTGGTGCGGAGGCGGCCCCACTTTTAAAAGAGGCGTATAAGAATGCTGATACTTTGGAGATGCGGATACGGCTTTTCAAACTGCTTAAAAACATAAAAGAACTCTCTCCAGAAGATACAGAGACTCTAATGAAGTTGGCGAAGCAGTTCTTTGAGGTAAAAGACCCGCAGAAAAGAGGCATTGTGCAAAAGATGCGTTCTATTGAGAATGCTTCCTTCTGGCTATTCTCGCGATTCTCTTCTATGAAGGCAGAGAAAGACAGAGAAGATTGGGCAAGACTTCTGTTCTGGTTTGAGTTTGGAAAATCGCCGAAATTTTTAAACGATAAAAATACGCTTTACGAAGAGGTTCTTCTCCAGATTATCTGGCATCCGTTCACAAGGATGGATACGCAGGTAAGCGCGGTGAAAGCATTAGGAGAGGTCGGCTCTATGAGGGTGATAGGGACATTGGCGGCAGCCGGTTCTGGTGAACTGTCGAGTGCGCCAGAATACGAAGAATCTGCTGAGAAGAAGGAGAAACTGGCGAAAGCCGCGAAAGATTCTCTTCTTTCGATTCTAAAAAGGGGAGATACAGAAGGGAGAGTCCCGAAACCTGATAACGAAGAAGTGTTGTCCAATTGGTGGTCTAGCGTGCGAGAGAGTCAGAAAGATGCAGACGAAGACTACAATGTGCGACAGAAGGAGGAAGAGCAGCGGCAGAACAGGATGATACCGTTCCTTGGCGTGGCATCGGCTGTTGCGAATGTGAATGAGAAGGTGGGTGGCGCATTGGTGATGCGAGCCGAGGCGGGAACGGGTGCGGAGAGAGCAGGCATTCGCCCGGATGACCTCATCGTCGAACTGGACGGATGGAAAATAGAATGCTGGAACGACCTGATTTTTGCCATTCGCCATTGTGAGCCAGGCGACAAAGTACCAATCGTGATAAAACGAGCAGGAGAGACCATCAAAACGGAGGTAGAAATCACTCGAAGACCGCCTGGGATGTGACTTTGTTAGGAGTAGGATATGAGAGTGATAATATCCGTTTCTGTTGCGGTGATATTTGGCGCTTTACTCGCCCAACAGAAAGCGCCCCTGAACTCTCCTGAAGTGAGCATCAATTCGCCTGCGGGTGGCTGGACTTCAGAGAGAATCGTTACAGTTTCTGGCAAAGTGAGAGGAGAAGGAGTTGGTTTTGTCACTCTTGTCTTAAACGGTGTAAGCCAGAAGGTCCTCCTCAAAGGCAACACCTTTTCACTCCAGCAGGTACTGGCTCCTGGGGAGAATGTTCTGTCTGTTTATGCGGAGAACAAGGCGGGAGTAGGCGCCGACACAGTCTATCTTTTCTCTTCTGCGCCGCGGAAAGATTTGCGGGTTACACTCACTTGGGACACAATCTATACAGACATGGACTTATGGGTAAGCGACCCCAATGGTGAGAAATGTTACTACGAGAACACCGAGACGAAAATTGGCGGCTCCCTAGACACTGATGAGACAAACGGTTACGGACCTGAAACATTTACGCTTTCCCGCTGTGTGAAAGGTCCTTACACGGTGCAGGTTCATTACTTTGGAGGAGGAAAAGAGCCCACATTCTGCAAAGTTGAAGTAGTGAAGAAGGAAGGAACTCCGCAGGAAGAGCGGAAGGTTTACCGTTTTCTTCTGCGCCGTCCAGGCGAAGTCTGTCTGGTGACTCAGTTTTTTGTGGCGACTGAAGATTGAATTTTATGAATAGCAGAGAGTTTTTGTGTATAGCCTTGGATATCAATGACGGAAGGAAATCTCGCCGTTTTGTCCAGACACTTAAAAGTTTTGCGTCAACATTCAAAGTCGGGCTTCAACTTTTCTCGTCCACAGGACCATCCATCATCGAGAGGGTACGAGAGGAAGGGGTATCAGTTTTTGTCGACTTGAAGTTGAACGACATACCGAACACAGTTTCCGCCGCTGTTACAGAGTTGGCAAAGCGAGGAGCGAATCTTCTGACTGTCCATACTTTAGCAGGCTTGGACACTCTGAAAGCCGCCAAGGAAGCAGCCTTAAAGTTCTCTCCAAGTCCAAAAATCATCGCTGTAACCGTTTTGACCTCCATAGATAAGAAAGCGCTTCAGGAGATTGGCTTAGAAAAAGAGCCCTCTGAGATGGTTTTATGTCTTGCAGCCGAGGCAGCCAAGGTGGGGGCAGACGGAGTGGTAG
>JAOAAR010000265.1 GCA_026418755.1 Planctomycetota bacterium | reverse complement strand
GTTGAAGCGGTGTCTCAAAAACGATTCTCACCATTTTTGCGAAGGGTGGGTAGTTGAACCGTTTTCGTTCTGCCAATTCTTTGCGGGCAAAGGTTTCGTAGTCGCCTTTTTTTGCTGCTTCGATGACGAAGTGGTTAGGAGTTAGAGTTTGGACGATTACTTTTCCTGGTTTAAGTGCTCTTCCTGAGCGGCCGCTTGCCTGCAAGAGGAGTTGGAATGTGCGTTCGCAGGCGCGGTAGTCGGGGAAGTTGAGCATCCAGTCGGCGTAGATGACACCGACGAGCGTGACATTTGGGAAGTCGAGCCCTTTTGCGACCATTTGGGTGCCGACAAGTACAGAGACTTCGCCGTTTTTGAAACTGTTGAGCGTTTCGATGTATTTCTCTTCGGTGCGCATACTGTCTGAATCGAAGCGGACTATCTTATATTTGTCATGGAGGAGTTGGCGGACTTCTTCAGTTACTCGTTCTGTGCCGAATCCGAATAGTCGGACAGACACATGCCCGCAATAAGAACAGATACGGGATAAAGGGTATTCCTTGCCACAGTAGTGGCAGAACAGTCTTCTTTTCTCAAAGTGGTATGGGAGGGAGGTGTCGCAGGATTCACAGCGGAGAATGTAGCGGCAGTTGGTGCAGACAGCAAGGGGGGCGTATCCTCTTCTGTTTATGAAGAGAATCGCCTGTTCTCCGCGGCTTATAGTCTCTATAAGGCTCCTCGAGTGTTCCTCAGGGAGAGCGGTCTGTTTATCCTTTTTTGTTAATTTTTCGCGGAGTAGGTCAGCTACTACGACGGAAGGAGGAGTTCCTCCGCGGACTCGTTCTTTGAGTTTCAAGTGGGTGTATTCTCCATTGAGGGCGCTGGTGTAGGTTGAGACATCAGGGGTAGCGGAGCCGAGGAGAAGGAGTGCGTTTTCTTGTTTTGCTCGCTGGGTGGCAACTTCACGGGCGTGGTATTTGGGGGTATTCTCCTGCTTGAAGGAGGTCTCCTGTTCTTCGTCAATGACGATAAGTCCGAGCGGGGAGATGGGTGCGAAGATGGCGGAGCGGGCACCGACTACCACATCTACTTCTCCTGCTGTAATTCGTCTCCACTCGTGGGCACGCTCGGCTGGGGTCTGGCGGCTGTGCAAGAGAGCCAATTTCTCGAAACTCTGTTTGAATCTGCCTGCGGTTTGCGGAGTCAGCGCTATCTCCGGGACGAGGATGATGACTTTTCTGCCTGCCTTAACTGCCGCTTCTGCAGTTCTTATATAGACCTCTGTTTTACCCGAGCCAGCGACCCCTTGAAGAAGGAGGATACTGAAGCCTTGTTTCAGTTTTTCGACCGCTGTGGAGACTGCGACTTTCTGTTCTTCTGTCAGGTGCGTAACTCTCGGCTCTTCCCACCGAATATCAGGAATCTCTACATCGTAGACCTTCCGATTTTCAATCTTAAGGAATCCTGCTTTTGCGAGAGTCTGAACGGCTGAAGGGGAGATTCCAAGCGCTTTGAGGTCTTTTAAGAAAAGCGGCTCTGGGTGTTCAGCGAAATAGCGGAGTGCCTCGGCTTGCTTTGCAGAGCGTTTTTTCGCTTCTTCCCATAGAACCTGCTTGCTTACCGCAGGGGATGCGGATTTCTGCATCCTTCCTGATGAGCGTTTAACGGGGGCAGGCACCATCGCATCCAACACTTGTCCGAGTGGGCATAGGTAGCGCTTACTCATCCAGTAGGCAAGTTCGAGAAGAGATGGGTTTATAAGAGGCTCTTTATCGAGAACTGCTAAGATTTCTTTTATGTTGGAGAACTCACATTTATCTGACAGGGAGATGCAGAAGCCTATCAATTTTTTTTTGCCGAGGGGGCAGAAGAGGCGTTTTCCGATGGCGACTTCAGTTTCAAGGTGGGGCGGAACAGCGTAGGAGAAAGGTTTGTCAACAGGCAGAGGAAATACTACTGAGGCGAACATTAGCGGGTCCTGACGACTGCTATTCTACAGTTGTAGGTGTCGCATACATAAAGGTCTCCCGTTTCGGGGTCAAATGCTATCCCTTGCGGTAGGTAAAAATTTCCGTCGCCGTAACCGAATCCGCCGTATGCGCCCAACGGTTTGTTGTCCGTCAAATTGTGTACGAGAATTATGCTCAAGCCTGCATCGAGTACATACAGCATCTCCTTTGTGGCACCGTCATCGCCGACGCATAGAGAGAAAGGGGAATCCAGCATATTCCAGAATGTGTATTGTCTGATGAATGTTCCACCTGAATTGAGGTGCTGAATCCGTCTATTTCCTCCGTCTGCAATAAGAACATTTCCTGCCTTATCTTTGTCAGCGTCAGACGGGTACATAAACTCTCCTTTTCCACTCCCAGGGGAGTAAGAAGGGGGAGGGCCAGGGTCGTAAATTCCCCAGGAGGCGATGTAGTTGTTGGATGTGTCTATTATTTTGATTCTGTGATTGTAGCAGTCGGTGATGTAAAGGCGGTTCAGAGTGGGGTGGAGGAGAACTCCTATGGGGCGGTTGAAGCCGTCGTTTTCTGCGGACGGGATATATTTGCCGAGCCCTGAGTCGTAGTGTCCCCATGAGGCAACAAATGTGCCGTTTAGGTCGAAGACTTGGATGCGATGGTTGCCGGTATCTGTGACATAGATTCGGTTGTTGGTGGCGTCAACCGCTATCCCGATGGGAGAGATAAATTGGCCGTTTCCGTAGCCGAAACCACCGAATGAGCGGACAAAGGTTCCGTTTGTCTCAAAAATCTGAACACGGTGATTGTATGTATCACAGACAGCAACATATTTTGTACTGCCGACCTTGTAGAGGTCGAGTGCCATCGGGCGGTTCAGTTTGCCTTGGGGAAGCACAAGACCGCCAAAGGATGCCAATTGGTTGCCGTTTAAGTCAAACTTCAGAATTCGGCAGTTGTCCAAATCTCCTACGAAGACCCAATTGTTCGTGCTGTCAACAGCGATTCCTGTAGGGTAGCGGAACTGTCCGTTTCCTGTTCCAAAACTCCCCCAAGTGACGCTCAAGACCTTTCTCTTATACACATCTGACGCTGCCGACGAGCG
>JAOAAR010000264.1 GCA_026418755.1 Planctomycetota bacterium | reverse complement strand
CATCATAGAAGAGTTCATAGTAAAGGCGACAGATACGCAGAGAGCCGTCTGAGTTCTTAAAGAAGAACATCTGTGTCCCGCCGATATAAGACCTCGATTCGTTTTTGTAAGTGAAGGGACCACGCTTAATTTTATGAGTAGTCGCGAGGTAGCCGTTCACCACTCGTGCGTCCGAGTCGAAGTCCGCCTTCATCCAGAACTCAATTCCGCCACGGTAAGCGGGAACATTCACGCCAGTATTGTTCTCCGAAGAGAAGGATGCTTCGTTTGGCGCACTTGCACGATAACGAAGCAGCCGTACTTGACTGCGCCTCATTATAGAACTGTATAAGCCATCAGGGAGCAAATCGTTCTCGTTTTCATAAACCATCCCCTGTACCTTAAACGATGTCGGAGGTGTATCCGCTCCCTTCCAAGTACCATCCTTGGCAGTAAGAGAATCAACAAACGGTATCTCCATCAGTTTCATACCGCCCACATCATACTGTTGTACATCTGTTGCTTTGAGCATAAAATCTCCAATCAGATTATGTCCCTTAAAGGACGCATCTGCCTTCTTCCAGTATTCCATCGGCTCAGGTCTTGTCACTATGTCAGCCTTCCCTGTGTCAGGGGCACGCTCAAACTCATCTTGCGAGGTATGTTCGACAGCGTCACCAAGGCATATCACTGAACGCACCTTCCGTTTTGCAACCACCACACCTTTAGAATCTTTTACCTGCCCCAAAGAAGTCACCTCGAAATATCCCATTGAGTGGAACGACCATTCCGTTGAATGATGAGGAACACAATGTTTTGGGTCGTTCATATGCGCAGGGTCATCAGGAAAGAAAAGGTTTGCTTTGTCAACGAGAAGTCTTGCTCCTATGTCCGTGTTGTAACAAGCAGGTCTTGCATTCGGATTAAAGTTTGCTTTCAACACATCTTTCACCGCCTGCTTCCACATTCTCTGGAATTGTGCGTCCGCCATCACAGTGGCTCTATCAACATTGGAATATGGAATCAACGCAGCCGAATGGGAAGAAAATATCGAATCAGGAAGTGTGTCAACGAAATAGTCCCAGTCCGCAAAGGAGGTGAAAGGCCTCTGACGGCGCCTCGTCTCGATTGCAGAAGCAATGGATGTAGCCTGGTCGCTCGTCAAAGGCGGTATGAACACATAAACAGGAATCTCATCATACTCCGTCTCCTCTTTGCCTGCCGCAGATGGAGGACGCAAGTCGGGAGGAGCCCCTTCCTCAATCCCCTTCTGCTCTCGCTTCACATAAACAAATCTGAATCTGCCTCCCAATCCTTTCAAAACCGCAAAAAGCACTTCACGGGGCGCCAAGTTTATGTTCACAGGAGAATGGGCTTCGTATGCGTAAGTTGTGAAACCTGTCACATCCGACGATTCATTTCCAACAACACACTTGTTGTCTACCCACGCATGTGTCGCTATAAAATCCTCAATGAGTTTGAATTTGTCAAAAGCCTTTTTGTCAGCATCAGGAGATGGAGGCTCACTCATTTGATACAATTCCAACAACTGGTTCTTAGAGGCAAATCTCGCATTCACCAGCCGCTCTCTGAAATACACAATCGCTTCACCTCCCTTGCGCAGCGTCCCACTCGAATCACGGTATTGAAGGTGGCTTACAGGGTTTGTTCCTGTTTTGATTCCAATCGCTTCTCCAAGCGCATCAAGCATCCGTGCGAGAACAGGAATCGGCTGCCCGCTGTTTAAGTTTATTTGGCTCGCACAGTCTATCACCTTGACTCTGTAACTGTTGCCACCTTTTGTATATGTACCGCCTAAGTCGCCTGATACGGTCGGTATCACATCATCACTCTCCAGAGGTTTTCCGTTTGCTAAATTGCCGCTCTTGTCTTTATATAGCCAGCGGTCATTTAAAGAATCATACGGTCTCTGGGCACAGATGGGTTTCAACTCAGCAATAGCGCGAATTATGCCGCTCTGCGCCGCCTGCTCTGCCCTCACCGCATCCAACCAGTTGTGCGATGCAATGGTTTCAGTCCTTATGAAGGTGGCAAAAATTATGCCCATCACCGCCAAAAGCGAAAGCACTCCCAATGCAAACAGAAGTAACACCCCTCTCTCTTTCCCTTCAACAAAAACCATCACCATCACTTGCGCCTCCCTAACTCCTCTTCCCTTTCTTTACTATAAGACGCTCCTTCCTCTCCCCGCGGTTGCACTCTTTTTTCTTTCCTATCCTCTTCTCTCTTCTGTCCACTGTCAGAAAAATCACAACTTGAAGAACTTCTTTCAATGTATTCAAGAAGCCCTTCCGCTATCAACTTAGCCACAAAATCGCGGTAATCTCGTCGCAAAAACATGGCTGCCGTCTGTGGATTACTTATGTATCCCATCTCAACCAGAACAGCAGGAGCCCTTGTCCATTTCACCACTCTGAAACCGCAATCGCTTATCTTATTAAAACTGTCGTGAGGATTTCTCCTCAGTGAACCACTTACACACTCTGCCAGAATATATGAACGCCTGAACTTTTCTTCAAACAATAAGCGATGCACAATCTTCCGAGCAGTAAAACTTCTCTCTGAATTAAGGACCCCCTTCTGCTCAGCCAGAGTCGGTGCCTCCTGCAAGGACCTCGCCACCCGCTCGTTTGCATCCTCACTTTCTCTTGCTATAAACACATCACTCCCTCTCGAATCTCTGCGCGTATCAGAGTTTGCATGAATTGAAACAAACAAATCAGCATTCGCACGGTTCGAAATCTCTACTCGACAGTCAAGGTCCTTGCTCCAGTTCTCATCGAGGTGTGTATCTGTTGTTCTCGTCATAACCACATCAACACCTCGCCCAACCAAAATACTCCGCACTTTCAGAGCCACATCTAAATTCAACTCTTTCTCATCAATGCCATTCTGTGTTGCTCCAGAAAACTTACCCCCATGCCCAGGGTCAAGAACAACTCTCAGCCTTCTCTTCGCTTCAGTTTTTGTAGAAACCGCCTCTCTCCGACGGCAAACTGAACTCAACAGGCTCTCCACATCGGAAGGAACACTCACTCCGATATCGGTCTCCCGCACTACTCCGTTCAGCGCATATATCC
>JAOAAR010000027.1 GCA_026418755.1 Planctomycetota bacterium | reverse complement strand
AGGATGCCCTCAATCACGACGATTCCATCTATGCGCTCGGTTCTGTCTTAAACCATGTTCTTATGCATCAGACCATTATAGGACTTGAGACCCAAAAACAGTTCCAAAAGATAGGGGAGTATCCTGATGTTGTAATCTCCTGCTTAGGAGGCGGTTCGAATTTCGGCGGCATAGCGATTCCGTTCTTTGGTGATGTTCTACGCAAAGAGGCACCTAAACCTGTAAAGTTTATTGCTGCGCAGTCTCAATCCACTCCGAACCTGCAAGGGGAATACAAATATGATTTTGCCGACCACGCCGAGATGACACCGATGTTGAAGATGTTCACCCTTGGTCATCATATTCAACCACCGCCGATTCGTGGAGATGGCCTCCGTTATCATGCTGCTGCTCCTATCATCTCCGTTCTGCGCAAGCACAATCTTCTGGACACCGTCGCTTATCCCATAGACGAAAAATATGTTTTCGAAAAAGCACAACTCTTCACAAAGGTTGAGGGTTACATACCGGCGACAGAATCAGCATATTCCGTCTGCTGTGCGATTGACGAGGCGGTGAAATGCAAAAAGTCAGGCGAGAAGAAGGTGATTCTCTTCAACATCAGCGGACACGGTTTTCTTGACCTGGTCGGTTACCGTGAGGTTCTGGGCATCGAATAAAAAGAGATCCGCACGAAAGAAGAAAGGGATACCAGTAGATGGCTAAACTCAAGAGAGGGCATTCCTTTCTTGTCCGTGATAGACTCCGCAAAGACATAGATAAAGTCTCTTCTTATGCGAAAGGATATCTTCTGGATGTCGGCTGTGGCTCAAAACCATATTTTTATCTATTCAAGCAGGTGGATGAGTATATCGGTATGGACATACCTCTTGACATTTACGAGGATAAAGAGTCCAAAGCGGTAGCAAGGAAGAGTGCAATTGATGTATACGGCTCCGCACTTGATATACCATTCAAGAGTGAGTCTTTCGATGCAGTAGTCTGCTTTCAAGTATTGGAACACTTACCTGAGCCTGCGCGCGCCGTTTCTGAAATGGCGCGATGTCTGAAACCCGGCGGACATCTAATTCTCTCCACAAACTTCTTATGGCCCTTGCACGATATCCCTTACGATTTTTTCAGATTCACAGAGTTTGGTCTCAAATACTTAATCGAAAAAAGCGGTCTCACTCTAAAACAGATTGAAAAAGAACTGGGGTTTGTTGGAACTCTCGCCTGTCATCTGTGCAAGTTCATCGTCACGGTTCTACCATTTAGAGCGTTCTGGAAAATTATGGTCGTAGTTATCCAAATCTTCGCAGGCTGGCTCGACAGAGTAGTTACTGATTATATGAAGAGTATAGGGAAAGAAGAACGCACAGTATGTAACTACCTTGTCGTCGCTCAAAAACCGAAGGAAAAAAAAGAAGTGTAATACCTTTTCCCGACACAGAACAATCGGCAGGAAGGCGTTACGAGTCAGGATATGTCTAATTCCATGGGAATAAACTGGTCTTGTTGCCGACTTCTGGTTTTTACCCAACTTTTCGGCACAGAACTTTTTATTTGATTGACAAACCGAACCTTTGTCGCTAAAAAACTACTATAACGGATAAGGAGAGAGAAGAGATGCGCAAGATTATATGGAAACCTTATGGGGACTATCTGAAATGCCGTGTTGCAGATTTTATGCAAAGACACGGCATCAAAAACTATGAAGAATTGGTGAGGCGCTCGACTGAGGATATTGAATGGTTCTGGGACGCGGCACTCAAACATCTCGGAGTTGAATGGTACAAGCCTTACAACAAAGTTCTTGAAGGCTGGATGCCGTGGGCGAAATGGTTTGTGGGCGGAAGAATAAACATCGTTCATAATTGCCTTGACCGTCACATTCGTGACGGAAAGGGGAATGTGCGTTGCATCGTGTGGGAAGGGGATGATGGAAGCGTTCGAGAGCATACTTACGACTGGCTGAATCGGGAGGTATGCCGTGCGGCGGCAGCCTTGCGCTCTTCGGGGGTCAAACGCGGAGACACGGTAGGGATTTATATGCCGATGGTGCCTGAAATCGCTGTAGCGATGTTTGCGACGATGAAGATTGGCGCCATTCCGATACCGGTTTTCAGCGGTTTTGGTCCTGGCGCATTGGCGGCGAGGCTTGCCGATGCTCGGGCGAAAGCGCTCTTCACAGCCGATGGTGGGTTCAGGCGCGGAGAAAAAATCCCAATCAAGCCGAATGCAGACGAAGCACTCAAAACCGTCCCAAGTGTGCAGAGAGTGATTGTTCTCCGCCACACCAACACTCCTGTCAACTTCGACAAAAACCGTGATGTCTGGTGGGATGACTTCTTAAAAGGGCAACCTATTGATTACCCAACTGAAGAGATGGAGTCTGAAGATTACGCTCTTATAATCTATACGAGTGGCACTACGGGAAAGCCGAAAGGAACGGTTCACACCCACGGAGGTTGCCTCGCCCAGATAGCGAAGGAATTGGGATATGCTTTCGATGTGCAGCCTAACAGACTCTTTTTCTGGCTCACGGACATAGGCTGGATGATGGGGCCTTGGGAGATGATAGGGGTGCAGTTTTTCGGTGGTACATATATGATGTTTGAGGGTGCTCCCAACTGGCCAACTCCTGATAGGCTCTGGCAGATGGTGGAGCGGCATAAGATTGACACCCTTGGAATCTCTCCAACTGTGGTGAGGCTTCTTGCACCGTTTGGAAAAGAGTTGCCTGCTAAACACGATTTGAGCAGTCTTCGAATCCTCGGCTCGACAGGAGAGCCATGGGATGACGAATCTTATCTCTGGTTTTTTGAGAATGTAGGCGGTGGCAGATGCCCTATTATTAACATCTCCGGTGGTACAGAAATTGTAGGTTGTCATTTATCGCCACTACCTATCTGTGAATTGAAGCCGTCCACTCTTCGCGGTCCTGGGCTCGGTATGGATGTTGACTGTTTCAGTGATGAGGGAAAGCCTGTCCGAGGTGGTATAGGACATCTTGTGTGCAAAAAGCCTGCACCGAGTATGACGAGAGGCTTTTTGAATGACCCACAGCGATACCTTGACACATACTTCAGCCGTTTCGGAGAAAAAATCTGGTTTCACGGCGACTGGGCAGAAGTGGACGAAGATGGCTTCTGGTTCTTACACGGGCGGAGTGATGATACCATTAAGGTGGCAGGAAAGCGAGTAGGACCTGCCGAGATAGAAGCGGTTCTCATAGAGAACGATGAAGTGGTCGAGGCAGCAGCAATCGGCGTTCCTGAGCCGGTAAAAGGAGAGGAGATTGTCGTCTTTGTCGTTTTGAAACAAGGTGTAACTCCTACCGAGGAGTTGCGCAAAAAACTGCGAGAGCATATTGGCGAAGTGTTAGGCAAGACGATGCGTCCGAAGGAGGTAAAGTTTGTCAAGGCGATTCCGAAGACGCGCTCCGCCAAAATCGTCCGCGGCACCATCAAACGGAAATACCTCGGACAACCTCTTGGTGACATCTCAAGCATAGAGAACCCTGACGCCCTTGACGCATTAGACCACGCAATATAGCAGCGTCTTGCGTCAAAATAAAAAGGTGGAAAGAGGCTCCGGTGTGACTCTGATTACACACCAAATTAAAGGAGCGAATCCGACATTATCTTTCAAACGAGCATCTTATCCCGCCCCTTGAAAAGCGCCTTCAAGAAATGAGGAGCACCACTCTCTCTTATGAGAGATACGAAGAAAAGAAGAACCGCCAAGCGAAGGAGGCAAGTAAGATTTAGAAAAGGAAACAAGAGCCGCAAGTAGCAGTTGACAGACAGGGGCTCAGAGTCTCCTGCTTGAAGAGGAGAGGGAATGGAAGGTATAATGACTTGCTGGGTGAATCGGAGAAGTAGGATGGCAGCGAGCGAAGAGGTCAAGAAGAGAGTAGAGAAACTTCGGAAAGAGATTATTTACCATAACTATCTCTACTATGTTCTGAATGCTCCTGAGATATCGGATGCGGAATACGACCAACTTTTTCGGGAACTGGTGAGTCTTGAAGAGAGATATCCTGAACTGAAGACGCCTGAATCACCGACACAGAAGGTTGGCGCAAGAGGCGATGAAATACCGCCGCAACTTGCCCATCTCGTCCAGAAGCCGTTTGAGCCTGTTACCCACGCGATTCCGATGCTTTCTCTGGACAATGTCTTGAGCGAAGAAGAGTTCCGCGAATGGGTGGAGCGAGTCCAGCGTGACACAGGGCGTAGCGAAATAGACTTTGTTTGTGAGCCGAAGTTGGATGGTTTGAGCGTTGAGTTGGTCTATGAGGATGGATTTCTGAAAGTGGCCTCTACTCGTGGAGACGGCGTAACAGGGGAGAATGTGACGGAGAATGGGCGTACCCTTAAGGCGGTGCCTAAGATTTTGAAAGGGGCGCCGGAATACATTGAGGTTCGCGGCGAGGTGTATATGACGAAGAAAGCGTTTGAAAAATTGAACGCTATGCGCGAGGAAGAAGGGGAGCCGCTTTTTGTCAATCCTCGCAATGCAGCGGCTGGTTCACTCCGCCAGTTAGACCCTGCTGTCACGCGCAGCCGCAGCCTCGACTTTTTCGCTTATGCCATCGGACAGATTCGCGGCACGACCCCAAAATCCCAAATAGAACTCCTCTCTTTTCTTAAAGCCCTTGGCTTTCCGGTGCCTGAGCACAAGCATGTAAGAAGAATAGAAGGAGTGGTTGAGTATCACGCAGAGATGGAGAAACGGCGGAGAAATCTGCCGTTTGAGATTGACGGCGTGGTAGTAAAAGTGAATGAGTTTGCGCTCTGGGATGTGCTCGGGACAAGAGCAAGAAGCCCTAAATGGGCAGTCGCATACAAGTTCGCCCCTGAGCAGGCACGAACAAAACTTCAGGACATAATAGTTCAGGTAGGCAGAACGGGAGCGTTGACTCCTGTTGCCGTTCTTGAACCGGTCTATGTTGGAGGAGTGACTGTTTCATATGCGACTCTCCATAATCCGGATGAAGTAAGGCGCAAGGATATAAGAATCGGCGATGTTGTAGTTGTTCAAAGGGCAGGAGATGTGATTCCCGAAGTAGTGCGTGTAGTAGAAGGAGAGAGAACAGGTAAGGAGAAAGAGTTTGTTATGCCGGAGAAATGTCCAGTATGTGGCTCAAAAGCGGTAAAGGAAGAAGAGGAGGTGGTTCCAAGATGTCCGAATCTGGACTGCCCGGCAAGAGTTGAGCGCTCGATTCAGTATTTCGCATCGAAAAGAGGAATGGATATTGAGGGATTGGGTGAAAGCACTGTGAAGGAGTTTCTTGAGAGAGGGTTTTTGAAGAGCATTGTCGACATATATGCTTTGAAAGAGAAAAAGGACTCGATAATGGCGCTTGAAGGATGGGGCAAAAAAAAGGTGGAGAATCTGTTGTCTGCGATTGAGGAGAGTAAGAAGAGACCGTTATCGAGGCTTCTTGTTGCTTTAGGAATCAGACAAGTCGGGGAGCGAATGGCTGAGGTTCTGGCGCGCCGTTTCAGAACTATGGATGCTCTGATGGAAGCAACCGAAGAAGAGTTGACAAAGGTTGAAGATGTAGGACCGAAAGTGGCTTCCTCAATCAGGCAGTTTTTCGCCGATGAGAAGAACAGGAGACTACTTGATGAGTTGAAGAGAGCAGGATTGAAGATGACAGAGGATGTCGAAGAGGAAGAGAGAGTCCGAGAGAATCCTTTGTTAGGCAAGATAGTTGTGTTTACGGGGACTCTTTCCACGATGAGTCGAAGTGAAGCGGAGAATCTGGTGAAAAGGCTGGGTGGGCATCCAACATCTTCGGTGAGCCGCAAAACTGACTATGTGGTTGTGGGAGAAGAGCCGGGAAGCAAATACGAGAAGGCGCTCCGCGCGGGGGTGAAGATTCTCTCTGAAGAAGAGTTTATTTCTTTACTGCCGGAAGAGTTTCGTCCGAAACGGGCTTCCAGATAATGAGAAGAGTTACACGCAAGCGACTGTCGAAGATTTTGCTTATGTGAATCGAATTGTTTGTTTTAAGAGAGGCGGCACTAAATGGAAGAACACTTTTATCCACTAATAGTGTTTTTTTCTCTTCTTCGTTCAAACAGACAGTCACCACCTGAGGGGTTTTGAGAGGTTCTCCCTCAACTGATACTTCTATCACTACGGATGTGGCGCTACTTATAACCTCTTCCCTTAACTGAAAAGTGGCGTCAAGATGGGGGTCAGCGAAGAAGGTTAAAGTCTCAGTGTTGGCACGCCAGCCCATTACGACTCCTTGAGGATGCGGTGGGTAAAGGAGAGTAAAAAGTAACAAGCAGGCAGCACCAAAAACCATTTTCGAATGAAGAGAGGCTTGCGACGCAATCTTGCAAGAACAGAGTCAAGCGAGGGAATCCTCATTTCACTTACTTTACCTGCCTCTTTCAATTTTTCCCAAGCGCTTTTCAACCTCTCATAGCCTTCAGCGCAGTTTACACACTCCTTTAAATGGGCAAAAAACTCCTCACTTTCAGACTCAGAAAGAAGCGAAAAATAAGCATCGTCGAAACACCCTCTTACTCGTGCACAATCCATATCGTCTCTACCCTCACTATCCGTCCCGTAAAAAATACCCTAATGCGCCGATTATGGTTCAATCTCTCCTGAGAGCGTTGAGACAGTTTTAATAAGCAGATAGTATCCGCTTGGAAGCCCCTCTTAATCAGTTGAGTTACGAGGAAAGCCCGGTTAGGGTGCTTGAAAGAGACGGATGGTTTGGATAGTATATGGAAGGATAAAGAGCGAGGAAGAAAAGTGTTTCCGTCAAGGTTGCGGGAGGTTTTATGCGTATACCCTTATCGGAGGGAGAAGATTCATACGAATTTTCTGCCGCCACTTGGACTTGAACACATCGCTGCCGTGGTTTCTCCTTACGCAAAAAAGACCACCGTGATTGACATCCGCTATGAGCCGTATCCTATCAGTCGTTTCATAAATGCAAACACGGATTTGATTCTTTTAAGTCTTAACTGGCGGAATGAACGCTCCTTCTTTCTCAACTTCATCAATCGTCTGCCGAAACATATTGTCAAGATAGTAGGCGGAAGATACGCAACAGAAGCGGTAGAAGAGTTGTTCGAGTGGTGCCCAAATATTCACGCTGTAGTCCGGGGCGATGGAGAGGAGCCGATGCGCCGCATAATAGAGAACAAAGGGTTCACAAATGTTCCTTGTGTCTCCTACCGCCAGAATGGGAGAGTAATCCACAACCCAAGCGAGGCTCTTCCCCCTGTAAGAGATGATATATTCCCAATCCGCAAGTTGCGCCGTTACAAATATACCATCTGTCCCGGAGGAATTGAAACGGGTGTGAAGATTGATATGGTAGCATCTTCCCGCGGCTGCCCCTACCGCTGCAAGTTTTGCACATTCAATATGAACCCACTGGGGCAGAAGAGGGACTGGTCTGCGCGCTCACCTGAATCTGTTGTGGAGGAGTTGAAACAGATAGATGCCGACATAATTGCTTTCAGCGACGACAACTTCACTCATGATATGGACAGAGTAGGGAGAATCTGTGACCTATTGCTTAAAGAGAGAATCAAAAAGAGATACATTTTCAATGCAAGAGTAGAGATTGCAAAGAGACCTGATGTTTTGGCAAAGATGTATAAAGCAGGAATGAGAGTACCCCTCATCGGGCTTGAATCCTGTAGTGATACCACATTGCGGCAACTTGCAAAAGGGTTCACAACAGACGATGTACGCAGATATTTTTCTGTGCTCCGCCGGTTCGGGTTCTTTCTCCATACCTGTTTCATTGTGGGCAATATCGGCGAGACAGAAGAGGAGATACTGCGGATACCTAAATTTGCGAGGGAACTCGGAGCGGACGGGCTTTCGGTGCAGAGGCTTCGCGTCGAGAAGTTTTCTCCACTCAAAGAACTCGTCGAAAAAACCGAAGGGTATCATATCCGTGAAGGAGAGATGGGAATCGTCTATTCGGATTCGCTTTCACCGCAGCGGCTCAAAAGAATCGGGCGGAAAGTTATGCGCCGTTTCTACCTCCCCTTTCACATATTCTCTGTAGCGCACAAACTCTACCGAAGCGGCATAGGCAAACCCCGCGTCCTTGTCGCTGCTGTGGCAGATATGGTGACTCGCTGGCTGCCAAACCGCAAGTCGCGTGTCGCATTACGCATGCGCTCACTCCACAAACTGAAAGCAAACAATCTTGCCTTCGAAGACTCAAGCAGATAAATGGCAAGAGAAAAGAATTGTCAGGATGCGAAAGCAGGAATAGGCGCCGACTTAGGGTTATAAATCTCCTTTGGAGCACCAAGAGAGAACGCAAGAACCTGAGTGAGATAAACCACAGGCAGAGGCTTGAAACCCTCTTCTCTCACCTCTTTTTGAAGAGTAGAAAGATTATGATAGCATAGAGGACAGAGAGTAACGAGCAGTTCGGCACCGTTGCAGGTTGCACTTCTTACGATACGCATCACACGCTCAAGAGCGATTGCGCGGTCTTTCACCACAAGATACGAGCCACAGCATTCGTTCTTCATCGAGTACTCCACGCAGGATGCTCCCAATCGCAAGAGAAGTTGCTCCAATGTGTTTGGCATCTCCACCTCACAGGTAGCAACAGATCGGGGGCGTGAATGGAGACAACCGTAGTAGACGGAAATTTTTAATCCATCAAGATTCCGCTTCGCCGCTTCCGCAACGCACTCATACCCGACAACATCCCTCAAAAAGACAACTATATCAAGAACATCCACATCGCCGAGATTGAACTTCGTCTCTTCTTCGTACATAAATTCGTTCGCTTTTCTGAGGCTTTCGGGGTTCTTGCGGCAGAACTCCAATACCTGTGCTAGTGTGTTGTAGCAGACAGAGCAAGGCGCAAGAAGCGCTCTCTTGCCTGCTTCTTTTGCACGGATAAAGTTGCGCAGCGATGCAAGGTGATAGACAAGAGCGTCTTGCTGGAGAGAGAAGACCGTACCACAGCAGTTCCATTTCCGCAACTCATCAGGACGGAGAAAGAGCGCATCGCAGAGATAAAGAAATGATTTTTCCACCTCCTCTGCACCGTTGCGCAGAGTACAGCCCGGATAATATGCTATTGACTTAATATCGTATCGCTTCATTGTTGTCTTCTCCTGCAATATACTCTCTATCCCACATTTCCGTATCATCCTGTATATTTACGGAAGGCTGCAATCATCGTGATGGGAGGCATGTGAGCGTAACTTTCCGCATTCAAGGATTCGGGGCGCAGATGGTCTATGTTTTTGCGGAGTTTAAGAGCCCGTGCTGCCTCCATAACTGCAGAGATGCGCAGACCTCTCGGACAGCGCGTGTCACAGGTAAAACAGGCCGCACATAGCCACAAAGTAGTCGCATCCAAAACCGATGAATCGTTTCTCTGGAGACGATAAATCCCCTTACTCGGGGCAACATCCATCATCTCAACGATTGGACAACCGCCGGAGCAGGTACCACATTGATAGCACGCGCTCAACTTCACTCCGCTGATTCTCTCAATACTCTCTCGTAGATTCATCCCCTTACCCCTCAACACTTTTTAAGAAGTGCTTTACCCAACTCCAGCCCACGGTTAAACGCCCTCGTGTTCAAGTCGACGAACTTTTTTGGCACGGAGTCGAGAACACTTCTGCGCATCGCCTCTTCGCTCACCTCTCCGCTGATTGCGGTAAAGAAACCGAGCATCACCACATTGGCAACGACCTTGTTACCCAACTCTTCAGCGATTTTTGTCGCCTGAATGGGATAGACTCTAACAGTCTCAGGAAGTTTAGAGAGTTTCACCATATCAGGGTCGTAGATAAGGGCACCGTCTTTCTTCAAAATAGACGCATACTTTTTGAACGCTTCTTGAGAGAGCGTGACTAATACATCCGCTTCCATTACGAATGGATATTCAATCGTCTCATCAGAGATGATGACTTCTGCTGAGCAGTAGCCGCCGCGTGCCTCAGGTCCGTACGACTGCGTGAAAGCAGCATTTTTCTTGTCGTATATGACAGCAGCGCGCCCGACGATGAATCCGCTCAGGATAATCCCCTGTCCGCCAAAGCCCGAAAACTTTACCTGATGTAGACTCATTTCGCCTACTCCAAAGATTTTTTGACAAACTCTCGCATAGTGGCAAGAAAATCGGGACGGTCACGGTCAACAAACTTACCGCAAAGAATATTTCCACCTTTGAAATCTATCCCCGCTTTAGACAGGTCAGGATTCTCTTCTACAACAGAATACTGCTGGAAGTACTTCATCATATCAAGCCCCTTGCCAATCTTACTGTAGCGAGCAAACAGTTCCGGGCAAGGAGATATGACTTCGACAAAGCAGTAACCCGGCTTGAGCAGAGATTCCTTGAAAGAGTCTTTAAGACGATGCATATGAAGAGTAGTCCAGCGTGCAACATAGACCGCCCCCGAAGAAGCCGCCAAATGGGGGAGGTTGAAAGGAATCTCGTAGTTGCCATAAGGGGTAGTAGATGCGTAAGTACCAAGCGGTGTTGTAGGACCCACCTGACCGCCTGTCATACCGTAGATGAAGTTATTGATACATACGACATTTATGTCCACATTGCGGCGAGCAGCATGAATGAAATGGTTGCCGCCAATTGCGACCAAGTCCCCGTCTCCTGATATGACCACGACAGTGAGATTAGGGTTGGCTAACTTTAGCCCTGTGGCGAACGGAATAGCACCTCCGTGCGTCGTGTGAAAACTGGCAAAGCGGAGGTAACCTGCCACTCGTCCAGAGCAGCCAATTCCGCTCACTATAACCAGATTCTTTGCCTCAATCTTTCCCTCTCTTTCAAGGTCGTCAACCGCCTCAACGAAAACATTCATCACTGTGCCTATCCCACACCCCGCACAAAATATATGAGGAAACCTTTCTGTCCGCAAATACTTGTCGTAGGGATGGGCAACTGCCGATTCCGCCCGTATTGATTTTATCCCTGCCATATCCTCTTCCTTTCGCCTTCTCACTTTGCCACTTTTTCGCCTGCCGCCTCGAAAATTTTGTCTCTTATCTCCTCGATGGTGAAAAGTCCTCCGCCCGCGTGTCCACACAAAACAGTCTTCGCCTTGCCCGCCGCGCAACGCTCCACTTCAAAAACCAACTGCCCCAGGTTCATCTCAACCACACAAAAACCACCAACTTTCCCCGATAGTTCTCGGATAACCCATTCTGCAAAAGGCCAGATGGTCACAAGCCGCAGATGTCCTACTTTTATTCCCTTACGCCTTGCCTGCTCAATGGCTGGTCTGACCAGTCGGGCAGTCAAACCGTAGGTGACGACCACTAC
>JAOAAR010000263.1 GCA_026418755.1 Planctomycetota bacterium | reverse complement strand
CCACATCCCAAGTCTGTAATGCTCCTCTGCACTCTTCGCCTCCTTTGCCTTCTCTTCATACTCGTCAGACTTTTTCCTCCCTCGAACAATCTCATCAATCCGCTCTCTCGGTATGCTCAACTCCCCCTGCGACACCCTTATAACAACTTCTCTCTCTGTCTCTTTCACAATAGTTCCCTCTATCCGCCTGCCGTCAACCAAGACCACCACATCTGCAAACAACGCCACCACCGCAACCCAAACAACCATCAACACCTTTTCCACCTCCCCTCACTCCTCCTCCCTCAAATTATAACATCTTGCCCCCTGAAAATCAGATGAATAGCCTCCGGTCGAGAAACCTCAACTCTCCCTTAAAGCAACCTTTCCGTATTCATCTACCACCCAACCTTTTTCAGCAGATTTTGTTCGCATATACGATTGAAACCGAGACCAAGCCACACCATCTAGGGAGCAAGTGTCCACCGGAGTTATGCTCCAAAGCCTGCTGGTAACAATCTCTGCCCTATAGGTTCTAAATAAAGAGACAAACTCAACGAAAACGAGGTTTTGGCGGAAGCGGAAGGCTAACTTCAAGAGAGAGTTCGGTAGAGTCGCGTCTCAATTTAAGATAGATTTTTTTCTTCTGAGAAACTTCTGTAAGAGCGGTTTCAAACTCTTTTTCCGTCTTGACCGGTTTCCCATCCAGTTCGAAAATGATGTCATCTTTTTTGATTCCTGCTGTAGAGGCGGGGCTTTCAGCGAGGACTCGGACGACTTGAAGTCCGCCATCAGTTTCTTCAAGGAAGAGCCCCAGAGTAGGTAGTCCGCCTATTCGGTCTCTGATGACTCCATCATAGTCGGCGAGGTAATAGGCGAGGTAAAAGACGGAGCGGACGACAGAACACATACGCTCATAGGGAATTTTGTCGGGAGTATCTGAAGGTTTGTGCAAGTCTGCGCCTCTGGACGCAATCACAAAGATTGAAGGAATGGATTTGTTGAGAAAAGAGAAATGGTCAGAACCATAGCCTGCATCAGGAGAAGTTTTGACAGTAACTCCGCATTTTTTCGCCGCTTCCTTCGAGAGCCTTTCCAGAAGTGGCGATGCTGAACCGCCAGCAAACGATGCCGTAGGGCCAGGAGGCACCTGACCCACCATATCAATATTTATCATTACATCAAGAGAATTCAGAGGAACAGGAGGGTTGTCAACAAAATGAGACGAGCCGACAAAACCTATCTCTTCCCCCGTAAAAGCAATGAAGATGATGGAGCGTTTAGGAGGGGTGTTGAGAGTTGAGAAAGTTTTAGCAAGAGCGAGGACGGTAGCAGTACCTGATGCGTTGTCGTCAGCGCCCGGAAAGAAGAGATTGCCGCGTTTACCAAGATGGTCGTAATGCGCACCAACTACGATGAACCGTTCCTTCAAGTATTCATCACTCCCTTCAATGTAGCCGCATATATTGGATGTAGAAGCATTACTTTTCTTCAGTTTAACTTTCAAGGATATCTTTCTACCCTCTACAAGAAAAGAGTGAGGCTTAAGGGAATCGTCAATTTGAGACTTGAGTTTACTCAAATCGGTTCCCAAAAGTTGTAATGCGACCTTAGGGGTGATGATGATAACAGGAATCCGTTTGCTTTCTTCTTTTACGGCAAATGCGGCTACAGAAAGGGCGTTACGAGTGTTTTTGTCGTCTTTTTCAGTTCCAGATGCGATGAGGATAGCAGCAGCGTTATGGTTCATCGCGTTTTTAACTTTATCCCTGAAATGAGCGTGACGATAATATTCACCTTTGAAAGGCGTATCTTTCTGTTCAAAGCGAGGTGCTCCTCTAAGAAGGAGAACCGCTTTGCCTTCGACATCGAGGTTTGCATAATCATCATAAGGCAATTTCGGTTCGGTGATTCCGTAGCCACAGAAGAGAAGAGGAATTTCATCAAGATTGCCTTCCCCGCTGAAATCCATCACAGTAAAATCTTCATCGTGTTTGAACGCAACTCCGTCAGCAGAGAATGTGGGCAATCCATCCAGTTCATAGCGAACCATCGTAAGAGTCTGGCGGTAGCCGTTCAATGTGCCAAATTTACGCAGGTTAGATTTCTCAAAGGTCTCTTCAATCATTTTGGCTGCCTTTTCGATTCCTTCCGTTCCTGTTTTACGCCCTTCAAATTCAGGACTCGCCAATCTTTCTACCCACTGCTGGAGTTGCTCTTTAGTTATTCCTTTAGCGCTCTCTTCAAGTTGCTGGGCAGGAAGAAAAGTTACACTTAGAAATAAAAGTAGAAGAAGAGAAACTTTTCGCATCCGTCAGTCTCCTAAACTTCATCATCATTTGATACGCAAGAAATCAGGATGCGGTTTGTGTCTCTTTTTGTCCAGAGCGTCAGAAGGAGATTTTTGTTGGGAGTTAGTAGATGAGACGGTAAGATGATTGCTTGGAGTTCGAGAGAAAGAGATGGAACACTTTGGGTTTGAGTATGTAAAATCTGTGCCGTTTTTTATGTTTTATTCTGTTGGCTCGACGAACAGAGTGGCAAAAGAGTTTTTGAAATGGGGTGTAAACCCACCATTCTGTGTCCTTGCCGCAGCACAGACAGAAGGAAGAGGAAGGCTCGAAAGAAAATGGGAATCTCCGCCTTATGGTGGCGTATATTTGAGTCATGTATGTTCTGCAGAATTTGAGAGAGTCCAGATTGCAACGCTTGCAGCGGCAGTCGCTGTAAAAGAAGTGATACTCCATTTTGAACCGAATGTCAACTTGACAATCAGATATCCAAACGATGTTCTCGTAAATAATAAGAAGATTTCTGGGATTCTTGCCGAACTGGTTGGAAATAGCATAATAATCGGGGTCGGGTTAAATCTTCACTTGAATGCGTTTTCTGAGGATCTATTGCGCGAGGCAACAGCGCTCGACGAGTTAGGTGAGCCACCTGACAGATACAGCATCGTTCGGGTTCTCTTTGAGCAATTGGATAAAAATTTGAGGCAACTTGCAAGTGGAGGAGGAGACAGGATAATAGAGGAGGTTGAAAGAAGCGGTGCTGTTGGATGCATGGTGAAAGTGGTTGAGATGGACGGAAAAGAGGTCCATGGGGTCGCGGAGAGAATAC
>JAOAAR010000262.1 GCA_026418755.1 Planctomycetota bacterium | reverse complement strand
CTGCTCTTGCGCCACGCTCTCCCGCATCCCCCTCCCCCTGTAGCCGCAACATCTGCCCGTCTTCAATCCCTGCAGGGATTTTCACCGTCACAGTCCGTTTCCCGTTGACTACGCCTCTACCGCCACAAACGGCGCAAGGATTAGCAATGTAGTTTCCTCTGCCAGCACAACGGGGGCAAGATTGTCGCAATACAAAAAATACTTGCTGTCTCTGAATATAACCGCTTCCACCGCATTGCGGACAGACAACAGGATCGCTCGCTGATGTTGAGCCTCTTCCTCCACACTTTTCACAACTCACCTTCCTCCGTACCTCAACCGTACGCTCAGTTCCCGACGCCACTTCCTCAAGTGTGACCGTAAGTTCACATCGAAGAGATGCGCCTTTCGCTTCGACTCGCTCCTGTCTCCCCATACCGAAAAACGATTCAAACGAGTCAGTACCGAAAAAAATATCGTGAAATGCTGAAAATATTTCATCAATGGAAGAGAAATGAGGCGCCCCTACCCCTTTCAGCCCCTCGTATCCATATGTGTCGTAAATGCGCCGTTTCTCAACATCGCTCAGAACTTCGTATGCTTCTGCCAACCGCTTAAAATTCTCCTCTGCCTCAGGATTGCCAGGGTTTCTGTCAGGATGGTATTTAAGCGCTAGACGACGATACGCCTGCCGTATCTCTTCTTGTGTCGCATCCCTTGGCACCCCTAACACTTTATAATAGTCCTCAACCATACTATCTCTTCCAAACACCATAAAGCCCCGGCACCGAAGACCGATGACCGGGGCTTGGAAAAGTCCTTAATTCTATAATATAGCCACTTATTTCACCGCTTGTTCCACTTCCTTCTCTTTCTCCTTGAACTCGGTCAGCGCGGTCTCTATGGTTAACATCAACGCCGCAACAGACGCAGCATTCTGAAGCGCAGAACGAACCACCTTCGCAGGGTCAATGATTCCTGCTTTGAACATATCCACATACTCCCCTCTTCTTGCGTCAAACCCTTCATTTTCGCTCAACGCACGCACTTCCTCCGCAACAACCGCCCCGTCTCGACCGGTGTTTTCTGCAATCTGCATCAGCGGAAGCGAAAGAGCATTGATAAAGACTCTCGCTCCTACACGCTCATCACCCTCCAACTTGTCAATCAAATTCCTTATATTATCCTGCGTTCTCAAAAGTGCCACACCGCCCCCTGCAACAATTCCTTCCTCAACAGCGGCACGAGTCGCATGCAGCGCATCTTCAAGCAATGCCTTGCGGTTCTTCATCTCCGCTTCAGTCGCTGCCCCAACCTTCACAACCGCCACTCCTCCCGACAACTTCGCCAACCGCTCCGTCAACTTCTCCTTGTCGTAATTCGATGTGCTCTTCTCTATCTCCTTCTTTATTTGCTCAATCCGCTGCTTTATCTCCTCCTCTTTCCCCTTCCCTTCTATGATTGTGCAGGTGTCCTTGTCAACCTTCACTTTGCTCGCTCTTCCCAAATCCTCAAGCCGCAAATTCTCCAACTTGATTCCCAAATCCTCTGAAACCATCTTCCCGCCTGTCAGAATGGCAATATCTTCCAGCATCCTCTTCCTTCTGTCACCGAAGCCGGGTGCTTTCACAGCACAACATTGCAAAACCCCGCGCAGACG
Source organism: Planctomycetota bacterium (assembly GCA_026418755.1). GTDB lineage: Bacteria > Planctomycetota > SKW154 > SKW154 > SKW154 > SKW154. The sequence continues at coordinate 1,471 of JAOAAR010000262.1, read as the reverse complement.
GTTCAGAACAAGCGCTGCGAGCGCCTCTCCCTCCACATCCTCCGCTATGAAAAGTACAGGTTTACCAGATTGCGCCACCTGCTCTAATAACCTGATTATCTCACGCAAACTCGACAACTTCTTCTCATACACAAGAATGTAAGGCTCTTCCAACTCGCACAACATCCGCTCAGGCTTGTTAATAAAATACGGAGATATATATCCTTTATCAAACTGAAGCCCTTCTACTATCTCCAATGTGGTTTCCATCGTCTTTCCTTCTTCAATCGTTATCACTCCATCATTACCTACCTTCTCCATCGCCTCTGCGAACAACTCTCCCACCTTAGGATCGTTGTTGGCAGCAATCGCACCCACCTGCGCTATCTGCTCCTTACTGCTCACCTTCTTCGCAATTGACTTCACATACCCAACCGCTGCTTCCAGTGCCTTCTCTATCCCCCTCTTAAGCGACATCGGATTATGCCCCGCAGCAACCATCTTCAACCCTTCTTCCAGAATCCCAACCGCCAAAATTGTCGCTGTCGTCGTTCCATCTCCTGCCACATCCGATGTCTTCGACGCCACCTCATTCACCATCTTAGCCCCCATATTCTCAAAGGGGTCCTCCAACTCTATCTCTTTCGCCACCGAAACACCATCCTTTGTTACAGTAGGACCTCCATACGACTTTTCCAGTATCACATTCCTTCCAGTTGGACCCAATGTTACCCTTACGGCATCATACAGTTTCTTAGCCCCTTCAAACAACTTTCTTCTCCCGTCCTCCCCATATAGCAACTGCTTCGGATTCATCCCCTATCCCTCCAACAGGCTATTTCTCCAAAACCGCCAACACTTCTGTTTCGTGCATTATTTGATACTCTTCATCCCCTAACCGCACTTCACTGCCCGCATACTTCCCAAATAGAACCACATCCCCCACCTTCACACTCATCTTCGCACGCTCTCCGTTCTTCAACAGTTTCCCAGGACCAACCGCCACAACCTTGCCTTTCTGAGGCTTCTCCTTCGCTGTATCAGGTAAAACTATACCCCCTTCCGTCCGCTCCTCCTCTTCCATAACCTTAATAACCACATAATCATCAAGCGGTCTCAACTTCGAACCCATCTCTCTATCCTCCACTAAAATTCCTGATTAATAATCCATCCCACCCATTCCGCCCATTCCACCTCCGCCCATACCAGGCATCTTCTCTTCTTCCTTCTTTGGCACCTCTGTAACAAGACAACCTGTCGTTAAAAGCATCGTCGCAACTGAAGCAGCATTCTCAAGCGCAGAACGCACCACCTTCGTCGGGTCAATGATTCCTGCCTCAAACATATCACAATAGACCAACCTTTCCGCATCAAAACCGTAGTTATTTTCTCCCCCCTCTATCCGCTTCGCAACCAGCGCCCCGTTCTCCCCAGCATTCTCTGCTATTTGTTTAAGCGGCGCATATAGAGCATCCCGCAGTATGTCCACACC
>JAOAAR010000261.1 GCA_026418755.1 Planctomycetota bacterium | reverse complement strand
CTTTCACACATCCTCGCAAAACCGATTTCCTTACCTTCACGTTCTCCATATCACAGACTCCACAACCTTCCTTATCCTGCTCGCACTCTCTTGAGGCGACAACGAGGTGGTATCAATTTTTATAGAAGCACAGGCTGAGTATATAGGCTCCCGCTCTTTGTAAAGGCGTAGAACCTCCTCTCTCGTTTTGCCGTTTACAAGTGGTCTTGAGTGCGCTCCTTTAAAAACACGACGTAGACTCTCTTCCTCTGAAGCGGCAAGCCACACAATGATGCCTGTCCGACGGAGAGCATTAACATTGGCAGGGTTTAAGACCACACCCCCGCCACAATCTATGACTGAATCTCGTAATTCACAGAGTCGACTCACAATTTGCGTCTCAATCTGGCGAAATTTCTCCTCTCCGCAATGCCTAAAAATGTGAGTTATACTCCGACCTGCTTCTTTCTCAACCATCATATCAGTGCTTACATACGCCCTGCCTGTCTCCTGAGACAATTTCTGAGCAACAGTTGTCTTACCCACACCCGTAAAGCCGATAAGAACGATATTGCGCAGCAATCCACCAACAAACGCATTCTCCATAACCCCAAGCGGCGGCTCAAGCCCCGTCCATAGTTTAAAAGAGAGCGCTGCCTGTCCTACGAGCATATCCGCACCGTCAAGAGTCTTAATGCCCGCAGAAAAACTCTCTTCAAGAAGAGATGTTTTTTGAGAGTAAGTGATATCGAAAACCAGTTCGAGTTCCTTAGCGCTCCGAAGCGAATCACATACGCAGGAGATGAGCCCTTCGCACCCTTTAACCCCTGTAGTGTTTATAAGGATGTTCGCCTGGACAAAACTATCTTTTATGGAAGATTCCGTAGGAGATACAACAGTAACGGATGTAAGAGGAGAGAGCCTCTCCGCCAATAGAGACGCATTTTCTGGCGTCCTGTTGAGAAGAAGGAGTCGAAATGAATTGCGGAAACGGCGAACAAGCGATGTTGCTATAGAAGATGCCGCGCCACCTGCCCCCAGCAACAATACACACTTTCCTTCAATCCTGATTCCTGCTTTCGTAAGTGAGGAGAGAGCCGCCACTCCGTCAAAATTGTATCCGACGAGAAGCCCGTTTTCGTTTTTAACCGCATTGACTGCGCCTGAATCAACCGCTGCTTCATCAAGCCTGTCCAAATAGGGCAAGATTGCTACTTTGTACGGAGCGGTGACATTGAAGCCGAAGCATTTTCTCTTTAAAAAAGAGACACACCTGCCGAGTCCTTCCTTTTCAACAGGAGTAAGCATGTAGTGGTAGGGCAGGTTGAAATGCATGAAGGCGGCATTGTGGATGAGTGGTGAGAGAGAATGCTCGACGGGAAATCCGATGAGCGTGAACCTTTCAAAAGATGTGTTGCGTGGCAAATCAGTCTTCATTTGAGTTCTCCAGTTTGTCGAGAATAAGCCGTACTTCAGAGACAGCGAGTTGCCCTTCAGCGGATTCTAATCCTTTCTGCGCAGAGGCATAGGTGAAACAGGCTCCGAAAACAGGAGCGAGAATCCTGCTGATAGTTCCTAACTTTCCCATACAAAATGCTGTTATGTCAGATGACGAAGCGAACGCCCCGAGAATCGCCAAAGGCACCGCATTATCAAACAGACTGTTAGCAAAGGTTGCGAGTTTACATATGTCGGCATTGGTTTCTCGCATAACATTCAGAAACATGCGTAATTCCTCCACTGGCGGAGTCTCTGAGAAATTGTGGTAAGAGACAACTACCTTAGCGCCGTTTTTCTGACAATGTTTGATCAACTTCTCAGAAGAATGCTCAATTGCAAAATCCACAAAAGACGCACCTAACGAAAGGGCTCTATCGAGATTTTTAGGAATCTTTTTCCCGCGCCTTTCGGCATCTTTTCCTGAAAAAAGCCTTCTATCGGTAAAAATCCATGGTTTTGTTAACCTGGGAGGAATCTCGTCCCAGTTCTCTCCGACCAAGTCCGCTCGCACTTCGACTATGTCAGCACACTCTACACCGCGTAGTGACTCCTCTCTTCCGTCAACGAGTACACCGCAGATTTTATATCTCTTTTTCATTCCTCACTTCCTCATAAAGTTCAGAAAGTTCCTTCAATGTGAACTCCACCACTTTTGCTCTGCCTATCCTGTCAGGCAGAACAAGTGATGGATTGCCAAACCAGAATTTTTTGTCTTTTCGAACCTCTTTTAGAACCCGTTCACTCTTGAAAGAGGGAACCTTAGTTGGAAGTTTGAGCGCTTTGAGAACCGAAACAACATCAGAAGATTCTTCGAAACCCAGCACTTTCTCTGCGATTTTTGAGGCAACGAGCATACCTGCACTCACCGCCTCTCCGTGTGACAGAGAATAGCCAGAGAGCGATTCGTAAGCGTGGCCGAAAGTATGACCAAAGTTAAGAATCCTTCGTAAGTGCTCCTCTTTTTCGTCTTGCTTTACAACTCTCAATTTTACCCTGATACTTCGTTCAACGAGTTCTGTTATGGTTGCAGAATCCCTGCGAATGATTTTTTCGGAGTTACTTTTGATAAACTGAAAGAGGTTCCTGTCACTTACGACCGCAATCTTGACGGATTCGGCTATGCCATTACACATCTGTCGCTCTGAAAGGCGGACAAGAAAGCGAGTGTCAGAGATGACGAGTCGTGGCTGATAGAAAGTACCGATGAGGTTTTTGCCGTAAAAGTCTATCCCGTTTTTGCCTCCGATTGCTGCGTCGACTTGTGCGAGAAGCGTAGTTGGGACAAGAAGGAGCGGAAGCCCACGGTTGAATGTGGATGCAACAAAACCTGCGACATCACAGACCGAGCCACCACCGAAACCTATGAGTAACGACCTCCGCGTGAATGCCGCTTCAACAAGCCTCCTCCACAAGCGCTCTACACTCTCTAATCGCTTTGCTTTCTCTCCGTCCTCCACATAGAAAAAATATTTATCTCCATCTCTTAATAACGAAGAGTAGAACTCTTCTCCGCAGAATGTCTCTACTTCTTTACTCGTGACAATTCCGACCTTATAGGGTCGAAGGGAATTGAGCCTGTCTCTTATACACATCT
>JAOAAR010000260.1 GCA_026418755.1 Planctomycetota bacterium | reverse complement strand
GGTCTATACTATTCGGTGTTGCAGAAGGAGATGTCTGGTCATTCACCACAGAGGCGCCGTAGGCGTGGGGAATGCCTGAGTAAGAAGGGGCTCCTTAAACGGAGCCCCTTTTATTTTGAAAAGAAAAGGGGCATTCCGTAGTATTTATTCTTGTGGCGTTTTCGGAAGTAATGGATGTATCTGCGGAAGAAAACCGTTCTGATTCTTCTTCTATCTCTGGTAGGGCTTTTGTTTGGAGTCAATTTCGTCTTTGGGCTCTTTGTGAAGGAAGAAGAGAGGATGGACGATGTTGACTGTATAGTTGCATTGAGAAGACTGTCTACCGCATTAGTGGATTATGCATTGAAGAATGAGGGAAGGTATCCGAAGGAGTTGATAGGACTCGGAGGAAGGTTTGCCTGCGAACCGCTCTCTTTCCGTTGTCCGTTGGGCGGCGAAGCATACTCTTACCACCCCATTGTATCCCTTGATTCACCTCCCGATGTGCCGCTTCTCTGGTGCAAGGCAGAACACGGCTCTGAAAGGACTAAATACGCAGGGAGAAGCCACCTTGTCGTCTATTCCGATTTGAGTCTTGCTCGAGTTCCTGCAAGCAACCTTGCCATCGAGAAGAGAGGAGTTGAAGAGTATGAAAGACTGCTTGAAGGCGATTCCAACGAGAGGCTGCTTAGGTTGAGAGATTATGTGAAAGAGAGAAGGAATCCTCTGTGGATAAGGAGGCTTGCTTTGTGGCGGATGGGGGAGGAGAGGCGTGAGGATGCAGCGGTTTTGATGGAGCCGTTTCTGAATGAGGGCGGTTTAACTTTTGAAGCGGCGGTTGCGCTTGCGAAGAGCAAGTCGTCTGAAGGGGCGAGAGAACTCGTCGAATCGCTTAAAAGCGATGACTATTTTGTGAGGCGGCGTGCGCTTGCGGCGTTAAAATATCTGACGGAGGAGGATTTTGGTTACTCTGCCGAAATTGGTGGTGAGAGCCAACAGACCGCATTGAAAGAGTTGGAAGAATGGGCGAAGAAAAGACCAAAATAGAGCCTCCTGTTGACAGATTCGGCAGGACGGTGACTCATCTGCGTGTAAGTGTCACAGAGAGGTGCAATCTCAACTGTCCTTATTGTCACCGTGAAGGAGTCCCTGTTTCAGGGAGTGCAAGGCTCTCGGAGGAGACTTCGGAAGGCTTCCGAAAAATTTTTAATGCGGCATCGAGACTTGGAATCTGTGAAAGTATTAAGTTTACTGGGGGAGAGCCTCTTTTACGGAAAGACCTCGAAGAAATCATCGGAGCGGCAAAGGAGGCGAACTTTCAGGATATATCGCTTACGACGAACGGGACGCTTTTGGACGAAAAGCGAGCGGTCTCTCTTAAGAATGCTGGTCTTTCTCGGATGAACATCGGTTGCGATGCAATTTCGTCGTCTGTTGTTCCTAAGAGTTACGAGCGAGTCAAAAGTGCACTTGAAGCCGCTTCCAGTGCCAAAATCGCGCCTCTCAAAATCAATATGGTGCTCCTTAAAGGAATCAACGAGAGCGATGTGTGGCGGATGTTAGATGTTGCGCGCTCTTACAACGCTACACTTCAGTTGATTGAACTCGTTTCTGTGGGAGATGAACCGTTCTTTAAAAAACATTATTTCAGCCTCGCTGAGTTAGAAAGGGAGGTTGAAAAAGTTGCTGTTTCAAAAAGGCTTCGCACATTGCAGGGACGCACCGTCTACCATCTATCTGATGGCGAGGTGGTAGAGTTTGTCCGCTCTGTTCACAATCCTCGTTTCTGTGCTTCTTGTAAGAAACTCCGTATCACAGCGGACGGCGGAATCAAGACCTGTCTTCTGCGTGAAGAGAGAATCCAGTTTAGCGGCGAAGTTTCTATTTTGAAAGCAATCTCTCTCAGGAGACCTTATTATGGCTGATATGGTTGATGTTGGCGGAAAAGTTCCGTCTTTAAGAACCGCTATTGCGGAAGGGAGGATCTTTTTGAGAAGAAAGACTCTCTCAGCCATTCGCAGAAAAAGACTGCCGAAGGGAGATGCGGTGACAATTGCGAAGTTAGCGGCAACATCCGCTGTCAAGGCAACTTCCACGCTAATTCCTCTATGCCACCCTCTGCCAATAGATTCTGTGAAGGGGGGTGTCTCCTTTGAGAGCGATGCGGTTTGCGTGACTGTTTCTGTCTCTGCGGTTGCAAAAACAGGGGTCGAGATGGAGGCATTGACAGGCGTTATGGCTGCGCTTCTGAATATCTGGGATGTGGCGAAACAGTTGGAGAAAGATGAGAGTGGTAACTATCCTGATACAAGGATTGAGGGGGTGAGAGTGGTGGAGAAGAAGGTTTTTGGTGCACCGAAGCACCATCTCACCGCAACTCTTAAGGATGTGAAGGGGGCGGTGTTGACTGTTTCTTCATCGAGGACTCTTAAGACGGACGAAGGCGGCGCTCTTATCGAATCGCTTCTTCTGTCCGCAGGAGTTCATAGTTTACGGGAAGTTGTTACCGATGATGTGGAGAGGATAAAAGAAGCAGCGTTGAGACTTCTGAAGAAGAATGATTTTTTGGTGGTTACGGGTGGCACAGGGGTAGGGAAAAAGGATGTCACTCCTGAAGCGATAACCCCTCTGTTTGAGAAAAGGCTGGACGGTTTTGCTCATATTTTTGCGAAACTCTCTTCAGAGCAAGTTGGCACTGCGGCGATTTTGTCCCGTTCTACCGCAGGAGTGATTGACGGAAAACCTGTTTTTGTAATCCCTGGCAGCCCGAAAGCCTGTGAATTAGCCGTAACGCAACTCATTATTCCGCAACTACCCCATCTCTTGACGGAATTGAACCGCTGAAAGAGAAAAAAGTGGCGCCTCTCTCTCGTTAGGACGACTTTTGATTGAATTCGTCTTTTTTTTGCGCAAAATACCATCAGATAGAGCTCCTTAGTGTAAAGGAGGGAGAGGGTGAGTTTCGTTCATCTTCATCTCCATACAGATTACAGTCTTCTCGATGGTGCTTGTCGCTTAGACAATGTTATTGAAAAGTGCAAAAAGGCAAAGATGCCCGCTGTGGCGGTTACTGACCACTCCAATATGTTCTGTGCTGTGGATTTCTACCGCGCTGCCCTTAAAAACGGTATTCGCCCTATCATCGGTTATGAGG
>JAOAAR010000259.1 GCA_026418755.1 Planctomycetota bacterium | reverse complement strand
TAAAGAGAGTTTTGTGATATTCTGTTTTTTCAAGCCGAGAATAGTAAGCGGTAGTAACCTTAGGAGTCTTATAGGAGATTTTCTGTGTCTGGCAAAAGTTCAAAAGAAAGAGTGTTCATCACAGAAACCGTCCTCCGGGACGGTCACCAATCGCTTTTTGCGACGAGAATGAGAACGGACGACATGTTGCCCGCGCTTGAAGCAATGGACGATGTGGGCTACTGGTCTCTGGAGGTGTGGGGAGGTGCGACATTTGAAGTCGCGATGAGGTATTTGAATGAGAATCCGTGGGAGCGGTTACGCAAGATTCGCTCCCGTGTGAAGAAGACTCGTCTTCAGATGCTTCTGCGAGGGCAGAATCTGGTGGGTTATCGTCACTATCCTGACGATGTGGTTGAAAGGTTCATTGAGTTGGCGGCGGAGAATGGGATAGATGTGTTCCGAATCTTTGACGCATTGAATGATGTTCGTAACATGGAGTGTGCGATACAAGTCGTGAAGCGGCTCGGAAAGCACGCAGAAGGCACGCTCTCATATACTTTGAGTCCTGTTCACACGATTGGCTCGTTTGTTGAGACGGCAAAGAGACTGCGCGATCTGGGCTGCGACACAATCTGCATCAAAGATATGGCTGGGCTTTTAGGCCCCTTCGCTGCAGAGGAGTTGGTCGGCGCGCTTGTAAAAGAGGTGGGTCTGCCGGTGCATATGCACTGTCATACGACGAGCGGGCTCGCCCAGATGGCGTATCTTGAGGGAGTAAAGGCAGGTGCCCGGATTATAGATTGCGCCATAAGTCCGTTTGCAGGAGGAACGAGTCAGCCTGCTGTTTGCACTATGGTTGCCGCATTTGCAGGAACCCCTTATGACACAGGATTAAACCTGCTCGGTCCTCTTGAGAAGGTTGCAGAGCATTTTTCAGAGGTTCGGAAGAGGCTGGAGGAAGAGGTAGGGCGCCCTGAAATCAAAGTGGACGCAGCGATTCTCAATTATCAGATTCCTGGCGGGATGATGAGCAATCTTGTGAGCCAGTTGAAGGAGCAGAATGCGTTGCAGAAATTAGGAGATGTTTTAGAGGAAGTACCGAAGGTGCGTGCTGACTTAGGTTATCCTCCGCTTGTAACTCCCACGAGTCAGATAGTTGGCACTCAAGCCGCCCTCAATGTGATTCTCGGACAGCGATACAAAGTGGTGCTTGAAGAGACGAAAAACTTGATTCGCGGACTTTACGGCAGGACTCCTGGACCTGTGAATGAAGAGTTGAAGCGTCGTGTTTTAGGCAAGGAAGAAGCCATAACCTGCCGTCCAGCAGATTTGCTTTCCCCCATGTTGGAGGAGGCTAAAAGGGCAAAAGGGGTAGAGAGCGACGAGGATGCTGTTACATACGCCCTTTTCCCTCAAAACTGGGATGCCTACATCAAAGCCCGTAAGAACACCTCTGGTGGATAACTTCCGTTAAGAGAGACTGCATATGGACATAGCAGTTGAGACAGTGGGGTTGAGCAAGGTATACAGGTCGCTGAGAGACAACATCCTAGCGCTCAATGAGGTCTCTTTAACGGTAAAGGAGGGAACGATTTTCGGTCTGATAGGTCCCAACGGTGCAGGCAAAACCACCCTGATAAAGGCTCTTGTGGGGCTTCTCCATCAGAGCAGTGGGAAGGCGTTCATCTTCGGCGTAGATACGCTAGACTGGCGCTCAAGAGTATCTGTCGGTTATCTACCCGAAGAGATAAAACCGTTCACTAACATGAGCGCTTACGGCTTCCTCCGCTATATAGGAGTTCTGGGCGGTTTGCGTGGCGCTGAACTGAGGCGTGCTGTTCGAAAAGCGGCTGAGACCGCTGGGTGCGAAGAGTTCATTCACAAGAATGTGAAGACTCTTTCCAGAGGGATGAACCAGAGGTTAGGACTTGCTGCTACCTTCTTGAAAAAGCCGAGACTTCTTTTTCTTGACGAGCCAACTTCAGGAGTCGACCCCCTCGCGAGAAAGAAGATAAGAGACCTCTTACTTCTTCTTCGCAACGACGGAGTCACCATCTTCTTAAATTCGCATCTTTTAAGTGAAGTGGAGGTGATTTGCGACAGAATAGCGATTTTAAACCGAGGGAGGCTGCTTCGGGAGGGAACGGTGAAGGAGTTGACTGAAACAGGACGCGGCTGGCGCATATCAACAGTCCATCCAATTCCTCCCACTTTGCTGCCACAGTTGAAGCAGGACTTTGATTTCCCAATCGAAGCAGTGGATGAGCGGATGCTCGTAACAGGCGCCACGAACGATGAAAAAAGAAACCTTCTACTGGATGCTCTCCGAAAAAACGGGATACTTTTGTCGGAGTTCCGTCCTCACTCAGTCACCCTCGAAGATGTCCTTATAGAGACGGTCGAGGAAGGAGAAACAAAAAGATGAGCCAGTTTTGGAGCATCTTTTTCGCAACATTCGCAGAATTTTTGAGCGGCAAAACAAAGTACATCCTCGCAGGAATGCTTGTTGTCTGGTTTCTCATCTTTTTCTTTACAACAACGAGTGAGGTAGAGACTGATGGAAAATTAAAGACTTTCAAAACTGGTGGAGTCAGGATAAGGCTTGATGAGACCGCCTCTTTTATGAAGAGGCGGTTTGAAAAAGGGGTAGATTTTCTTTGCACAGTAGCGTTGCTTATCACGACTCAATTGTTTGCCTTCATTTTAGTCGGAGTGTCGAGCGCGCGAAATCTTGTCTCTACTCTCTCAAAAGGGAGTGTAGAGTTCATTCTCACTCAACCGTTTCCGCGCTGGAAATTCTTCGTTTACAAATACATCGCCACTCTGATGTTCTTTTCTCTTACCGCGTTTCTGTTCGTTACAGCAAACTGGCTCGTCGGAACACTCAGATTAAGCGAAATCTCTTTCAGGTTCCTTTATGCGTTTCTGTACATTCTCGTTCTCTATGCACCGTTGATTGCTCTTATTTATCTGCTCTTCGGTCTGACAGCGAATGCAAAAGCCACTACAAGTGTTCCCGTTGCAATTATGGTAATCGCTACTCTGCTTTATCCCATCTATCAGTATTACGATGTTGCAAAAGGGTTGTATGAAGAGAAAATAGGATGGGGGATACGAGTCGCCGTTGTGTTCTACCACATTCTTCCCAAAATATCTGAAC
>JAOAAR010000258.1 GCA_026418755.1 Planctomycetota bacterium | reverse complement strand
GCTGAAGCACACTCTATCCTTAGAAAATACTCGATTGGAGAACTTCCCGTTGTGGATTCAGAGATGCGCCCAATAGGAGTCGTGAATCTGAAGGATATTGTCGGGATTGAGTTTTAGAAAAGAGAGGGAGGTAGTGGTATGCGTGTAGTGTGTCTTGCCTTTTTAATCACCGTTTCGGTCACATTTCTCCATACTGAGGAGGAGAAATTGAATCCGGAAGAGCGTGCCGCCGTCAACAAGTTCTACCGCCTTAAATTGAAAGAGGCAGAACTTTCTCTCAAGAAGGGGGATTTCACTACCGCTAAAAGCATCCTCCAAGCGATGGCTGTTCTCGGCACAGATGACTTGAAACTCCGTGCGCAGATAAAGGAATTAGAGAGTTTGGCGGTAAAAGAGGAGGTCCGAGCCAAGGTGGTTGATGCACGGCTTGTAGTGGAGAAACCTGTCTTTTCCGGGGTGAAGGAGGTAAGAGTTTTTGTCAGGCTCATTAACCGCTCTGATGAGACTGTCTCTATTTTCCACCGCAAGGAAAAGGGCAGGGCGGAGATGAACGCAGGATGTCTTTCGGTTCTTTGTGTCACTTACGGTGCTAATGGCACAATCTCTTCATCAGAACATTCAAACCTCCGCTTCACAAAAACCGAACAGGTCACGCTTCGGAAAGGCGAGATGTGGGAGAAAGAACTTTCTCTGGAAGTTCCTACTCTTGAAGAGGAAGAAATGGTCACATATGTCTATACTTTGAGAGGGTTCGTCATATTGGAGGTTTTGTGCGGAAGTGAGGATGTATACGCCCTTACGCTTGACCTTGGCAGGCTCAGTTTCAAACTGGTTCCGAAGGGGGCAGAGAGATACGCTGAGATGCCGCTGGATGCGCTTGTTAGCGCCGTCAAGAAAGCCGCTTCCAAACCGTCTGAAAGTGAGGCAAAAGATATAATCCGCACAATATTCTTTGCTCCATTTTTCTTGGAAGATGTGCAGAAAGCGGCAGCGCTCCCAGTTCTTATCACTTGGTTACCTCAACTCCAGGAAAAATATGCAAACGCTGTGACCGCAACTCTGTCGTATCTGACGAATCTTCCATTCGGCAGAGACCGTAACAGATGGGTCGAGTGGTGGAAGGATGCGGCAAAAACTCGTTGATTCTCTAGACGAGTATTACAGAGCACAGGCGGAATGGACATACCAGACAAGAAACTATATCTATCGCCGAACAGGAATCCTCGTCTCAAAAGAACCTCTTTTAGAGATAGGCTGCGCCACTGGGACAATCACGGCAGAACTCGCACGCCGCTCAGACTCCTTCGTCATAGGAATAGACAAAAACAAACTCCTCTTTAATAAAAAGGCGAAAGAAAACTCCCCTTCTCCGGTTTTTGTCTGTGCAGACGCTTGCTATACCCCATTTAAACCATCCTCATTTTCAGCGGTCATATTTCATTTCTCGCTTATGTGGCTTGATAAACCACTAGTCGTCTTGAAAGAATGCCTGCGAATCCTGAAACCAGGCGGATATGCTCTTGCTCTATCAGAACCTGATTACTCTGGTGCAATCGAGGTACCTTCTTTTCCCTCCTTAAAAGAAGCGATGATTCATCTTATTCTTGAATCGGGTGGTGACCCCTTCATCGCGCAGAAAATGTCCCAACTCTTCTCTTCTGTAGGATTTGAGGTTATAGAGACAGGGCCTCTGAGCAGACCCCTTTCTTCAGATATTGTCTGTAAGAAGATGGCTCCGCTCCTTAAACTTTTAAGCGATATCTCTCCTAATGAAGGAGAGCGACTTGCAGATTTCCGTCCTTCTTATGCCTTCTATCCGGTCTTTTATCTTATTGCTCGCAAACGGTAAAGGAATCCTCTAACAAGAGACAGATTCTTGAGCGTTGACAAGTGAAGTGATAACGGTTAATATATGGTTTTGTAGAAGAGGGAACCCCCGGATGGCGATAAAAGATAGCGGTATCAATCAGTATTTCAAGGAGGTAAACCGTTATCGGCTTCTCTCTCCCGAGGAGGAACGGGAGTATGCAAGGCGTGCATATGAGGGAGATGAGAAGGCGCGTGAGATTCTGGTCAAAGCGAACTTGCGGCTTGTAATCTCGATAGCAAAGCATTATGTTGACAGAGGATTGAGTCTTCTGGACCTGATTGAAGAAGGAAACTTGGGGCTTCTTAAGGCGGCTGAGAAATTCAATCCGAACGAAGGGTGCAGGTTTAGCACATACGCCTCGTGGTGGATAAGGCAGGCTATCAAACGCGCTCTTATAGACACCGTGCGCACAGTGAGAGTGCCTGGTTATATGGTAGAGTTGATAGCAAAGTGGAAGGACACGGCAAGTAATCTGGCGGTAGAGTTGGACAGAAAACCAACGATAAACGAGATTGCGAAGAGTCTCGGGATTTCTTCCCAGATGTTGCGGCTCATTCGCGCTGCAATTAAGGCTTCTTCAGGGCAGTTTGTCGCAACTACCGGCGAGGAAGGGTTTGTCAACCTTGAAGAGATGCTTGAAGACAAAACGATGAAGACTCCTGACGATGTTCTATCAGAGATGTATGAGATAGAATCCATAAGAGAAATGCTGCAAGTTTTGGACGAAAGAGAGGCAAAGGTGTTGAGGTTAAGATATGGGTTGGATGACCGTGAGCCGCGCACATTGAAAGAAATCGGGGATATGCTGGGAGTAAGCCGTGAGCGTGTGCGGCAGATAGAGAACGAAGCGTTGAGAAAACTGCATATGATTCTGACGGAAGAAGAGTCTTTGAAGGAGAAAAAGGATGTTGAAGGCGAGGGCGCTCATAAGGGACATAAAAGACTTTCCCAAGCCGGGGATAGTCTTCAAAGACATAACGCCGGTGCTTCAAAACGGAAAAGCGTTTCGGGAAGTCATAGACGCTCTATGCGCGGAGTTCAAAAATGAAAAAATCGACAAGGTGGCTGCTGTGGAGGCACGCGGGTTCATAATAGGCGGGGCGCTGGCAGCGCAACTCGGTTGTGGCTTCATACCCATAAGAAAGCACGGCAAACTGCCTTATAAGACCGTCTGCTGCGAGTATTCACTTGAATATGGAAAGGACAGAATAGAGATGCACTGTGATGCTGTTGAGAAAGGAGAGCGGGTGCTTTTAGTTGATGACCTATTAGCGACTGGTGGGACTATGGAGGCTACAGCAAAACTGGTCGAATCATGCGGGGG
>JAOAAR010000257.1 GCA_026418755.1 Planctomycetota bacterium | reverse complement strand
GCTGAGGGCCGAAATGATGTCCGCCCGTGCCGCGGCCTATACCGAAGCCGAATCCGCAACCGCAGCCTTCGCCGAAGCCGAATCCACAGCCACAGCCTGGGGAGCCTCAGCCGAAAGAACGGCCCGAAGAGCAGCCGAAAAAGGAGGTGAAGGAGATAGAGTGGAGCGAGTTGGAGCCACTTAAATTGGAGCATAAGGTGATTGTGGAGACAAACTTTTTCAAACATTTCAAGAAATTGCCTGACGAGAGCATAGAGGGGATAGAGTTCACCAAGCCTGTTTGTGTCTTTTTCTACGCTCCTGAGAATGTTGAAGGTAACGATGCTGAGAAGATGAAGAAGATGACGAAAGACCTGGTGGAACTTTTTGGTTCGGAGACTGTGAAAGCGTATGCAGACCAGTTTCACTGGTTCAGATGTGATGTGACGAAATTGGATAAGTCGCTTATTGCTTATTACCTTTTGAGTGGTTATCCTTGTGTTATGTTAGTGGACATCAAAGGGGTTCATTTCTGGCACAGTTCGGGGGATTTGAAAGTTGAGTATTTTGAGAAAAAGATAAAGGCGCTTCTTGAGCGGTGTGATATGCTTCGTCGGATGAGGGAGAAGGAGGCGGGCAAGTAAACATAAGAGGGAGAGAGGAATTGTAATCGGCGCCTTTCAAGGCGCCGATTTTATTTTTATGGGTGGGGAGTCAGTTTTTCGATTGCTCGACGGGGGGCGCCGAAGGAACGATTTTTCTTGGTATCGTCTTTTCCTATGTCGAGGGTAAGCCATCCGAGTAAGAAGTCGACGAACTGTCCGATGCTGAAGCCGATTCTGAGAGAAAAGAAGCCTGCTGTTAGAGCGACTTCTACATCGAAGGTGGCGAGGTCTTCGTTAGGGTAGTTTGCTCGCCATTCTTCGCCTGTTATTGCGGGCAGATTGAGAAAGATGATGCTTTGGGTGTTGTAGAATGGTTGTTTTGCTGTGGTGCTGCCTTTTGGTTGATTGCCGACAGAGGTAGCGTCGGTTATCCACAGGGGAGGAAAGCCTTCCTCGTTTGCGAGGACTGCGAAGAATGGGGAGACAGGTAATCCTATGTGGACATTAAACCCTTCGCAGACTTTGCCGTGGCGGATACCTACCACATTGGTTCGGCTGAAACCGATTCCTGTGGAGATTGTGTCGGTGCATAGGATGTGAAGGCTTGCTCCGTAGCCGATTCCTGCTTCGAGGATGAAGCATTCTCCGAGGTCGCGTGCACGGTTGTTGAAATAGTCACCTATGGAGGCGCAACCGCACAGGCTTAATCCGATGAGCCCGCATAGAACGATATAAAATTCTCTTTTCTTCATAGGAGAGATTATACCAGAAAATCTATGAAGGTGAAGGAAGTTTTTTGGTGATTGTTGTATAGTTACTTGTTTAAAGGTTTTTCCTCTTCGGGTGGATTCTTTTCAAGCGGAGGGCGAATCATTCTGATTCCGATAGAATTTCCCTTACCTGAAGAGAATATGACAGGGGGAGGGTTCTCGCGATAGTATTTCTTAAACGGTTCGCTGACACCTGTTCCGTAGATTCTCTCTACCTCTTTGAACATCTCTTCGTCTGCTTCTTTCATCACTTTGTCGTTGAAAAGAAGAAAGGGTTTTTTCTCTTGTGACAATTTCTCTTCCACTTTTTTGTTTCTCTCGAGCAAAATTTTTTTCAGAATCTCCTCGTCTTGTTCTGTGAGATTCAGGGCTTTGGCAGCGTCTTTTATCCAGTCGTTTAGGGTCTCTTCTTGATATTTTGTCATTTCTTCGACCATTCCTTTTACCTCTTCGAGGGACTGTTTTTCGCGCTCTTTTAAGTATTTTTCGATTCTGGTGTTGATGAATCTTTCGAGTTCTTTTTCCGAAAGGGTGATGGTTGCATCGCTAGAGGCGGGAGGAAGGGTTTTTTCGGAAGGTTTGTGGGGCTCGATTGTTTTGAGGGGGTTCTCTGATGGTTGGTCTGTGGTTTTGTTTTCGTCTTGGAGGTTTTTGACTGTTTTTTCGAGTTGTTCTAATCTTTTTTCTACGCTGTTTTTTTCTTTTTCAGAGGGGATGAGTTCGCTTTTTGAGAAGTCTTTTTTCAGGGGGGAGGCAAGTTGCAGGTTCAAGCACCAGACTCCAATCGAGATTATTAGTCCCAGAAGGATAAAATCAAATTTTCTCATTGAAGGCTCTCCTTTTTGGTCTATTGAATTTTACGCACAGGTTTCATTTTTGTTAGGTTTTTTTGGAAGTCTTATGCCCTTGACAGAGGATTTGTGGTAAGGATAATTTTGAAGAGCGGTTGGGGCGGGACGGAATGGGAGAGGATGCGGTTTCAGAGAAGAAGCCTGGATGGGTGAAGAGGTTTTTTGTCAAACTTTTTGAGTTGAATGACACGCCGGAGCGGATTGCTTGGGGTGTTGCGATAGGGACTTTCATTGGTATGACTCCGACTGTTGGGATACAGATGACTGTTGCTGTGTTAGTTGCGACTCTTTTAAGGGGGAATCGGCTTGCTGCTGTTGCGATGGTGTGGATTTCTAACCCGCTCACCATTGTGCCTATTTACTGGATTGACTATGTTGTTGGGGCTCTTATTCTGCGTGTTCCGTTGCTTAAATGGGCGGACATAGCGAAGGTAGTTGACTTAAAGAGCAGTGGGATGTTTGAGCAGTTTTGGGAGTTTATTAAGAATCTTGCCAGCCTGACGGTTGATGCACTACCAGCGATGTTTTTGGGGGGTGCTGTTTTGGGAGTACTTCTCGCTATTCCGGCGTATTACATAACTTTGAAAATGGGGCGCAGGTATAAGAAGCAGAGAGATGGAAGACAGGAGGCTTCAGGTGCGACTTCTTCACTGCCGCTTCAGAATGAATCGGTCTCTGTTCCTACGGAAGATAGTGTGAAAGAGGCATCTGATGGCGATTCAAAGGAAGAGGGAGGTGGAGGTGAGCGGGGCGAAGATTGTTCTTGAGGATGTTTCGAAGTCTTACGGAAGTGGGGAGGTGGCGGTTGATGCACTCAGAGGAATCTCTATTCTGATAGAGGCGGGCGAGTTTGTGGCGATTGTTGGCTCGAGTGGTTCGGGCAAGAGTACGCTTCTTCATCGCCAGTTTCCTTTCTGGGAGTCGGGGGTGAGGAGTCATGAGCCGGGAAGGTTGCCGTTCCCGCTCAAAACCCCTGACTCTCGACTCCCAAC
>JAOAAR010000256.1 GCA_026418755.1 Planctomycetota bacterium | reverse complement strand
CGCAGAACGGTTACATTGAAGTTTCTCCGCCATTTTTGGCAAACCGACTCACAATGACAGGGACAGGACAGTTGCCCAAGTTCGAGGAGGATATGTATAGGATAAACAGTGATGACCTCTTCTTGATTCCGACGGCAGAAGTTCCTTTGACCTCCCTTCATCGGGATGAGATTCTCTCGTTTGCAAGACTTCCGATTCGCTATACTTCTTACACCCCTTGTTTTCGGCGAGAAGCCGGTGCATACGGCGCAAAGACGCGTGGGCTTTTACGCGTCCATCAGTTCGACAAGATAGAGTTGATGGTCTATGCTACACCAAAGCAGAGCCCTGCTGAACACGAGAAGATTCTCAAGGATGCAGAAGCCATTATTCAAAAACTGGGACTACCGTATCGGGTCGTTCTTCTATGCGGGGGGGAACTGGGATTTGCTGCTCGAAAATGTTATGACATTGAGTTGTGGGCACCAGGTGTCGAGCAGTATCTTGAAGTCTCGAGCGTTTCCAATTTCGGAGATTTTCAGGCTCGCCGTCTCAACATTAGATACCGTGAGCCGGGTGGCAAGGTCCAGTTCTGTCACACCTTGAATGGTTCAGGGGTCGCACTTCCAAGGCTGGTTGCATCCATTCTTGAAAATTATCAGAACGAGGACGGCAGTGTCACAGTTCCGGAGGCGCTTCGTCCTTATATGAGAAACCTTGAGCGGCTCGTCTTTCCTTTCGCCTAACTCTAACTGAAAGAGTGGTGATGTGGTTGGGCTCCTGAAACTTTTTCTCGTCTTCGCCATTGTGGTGTTCATAATCCACAAGAAGGTGCCACTGGGAGTTTCCCTTGTTTTGGGGGCATTTCTTGTGGCTTTTTTGTTCGGCATGAACCTTTCCTCCATCCTCTCTGCAATATTGGACATATACCTCCAGCCTGATACTTGTTCGTTTGTATTACTGGTCGCTCTCGTTCTTGCTCTCTCTATCGTGATGGAGAAATCGGGGCAGATTGACCGTTTGACCGAATCGCTTCGTCAGTTTTTAACAAGCCCCAAACTATCGTCTGCCATTCTCCCTGCAATCGTTGGGCTGCTGCCGATGCCCGGAGGCGCACTCTTTTCCGCTCCAATGGTCAAAGCGGCTACCAGTCCACTCCTCGTTGACGAGCAGAGGAGAGTCGAAATAAACCATTGGTTTCGTCATGTCTGGGAATATTCTTGGCCCTTGTATCCTGGAATCATTTATACCGCGACAATCCTCAAGTTAGAAGTGAAAGAGATTTTCCTACTTCAATTTCCGCTCTCTGTCGTGGCAGTTGTTGTGGGATTTGTGTTCATTATGCGTAGAGTTCCCACACTTGCAAAGACATCTCCTCCTTCCGTCTCGCTCCGCCGCTCAGCAGTGTTTCGTTTCATCCTTGACCTCTTCCCTTTCATCCTCATCTTTATCCTTTATCTCCCCTTTAACATTCCGCTTCTTTTGTCACTTTTCATCGCTTTTATTTTGACCGTCCTGATGAACAGGATTCGAAAAAAGGCGAAGATTTTTTATCTCGTATCCTCAATTCTCACAGCTTCGCAGTATCTCAATTTTCTTGTGATGGCTTTCGGGGTTAAACTCTTCAGTGGGATGCTCTTGAAGAGCGGAGCCATCAGCGAACTTACACTTTTCTTCAACAACTCCCACTTCCCACCAGTCTTAATTACTATCTTCTTTCCTTTCATAATCGGTTTTGTCGCAGGCATCACAATAGTCTATTGCACCGCCACTTTCCCCCTTCTGGTCGCACTTCCCCAGATTTCTTGTGAACCTCTTCCTTATATCGTCCTAGCATTCACCGCCGGATTTTCAGGAACGATGCTCTCACCCATTCACGCCTGTCTTTCACTTTCCGCTCAATATTTTAATGCCCGTCTAACAAAAGTGCTTCTCGCACTTCTTCTTCCTGCCTTTTTTGTTCTTCTTGCTGCATTTGCTCTCTTTCTTCTCTATTCATACTGGAAGCCTTTATGAATGTTCGGAGGAACGGAAACCCTTCTCTCAGAAGAAGGTGAGAGGGTAATGGAAGAGCGATGCAACAATCGCAGATTTAAGAAAGTTTTCATCAGTAAGGTGTTTTTATTAGGGGCTTGCCGATAGTGGCTGGGTTAGGAGTTGGGAAAGTTGACAAAAGAGGGCCAATTTGATATAAAAGGAAAGTCTCTCTTAAAATTGGACATGGAAGGAAGAGAGTTGAAGCGGTTTGCCAGAGTTTCTATGTGGTTTTGTGCAGTTTGCATTGTAGCAGGCTCCATAGGGTTCTCGCTTTATCTTGACAGAGTGCTACTTTTTTCAGAGGAATCTCTTCATTGGTGGTTTCTTACGGTTGTGGGGACATATCTTGATGCGCGGGTAGAGGCGTCAGGTGCTTGTCTGAATCTTGATGAGCGCTCGATGACGATTAAGGGTCTTTCTATAGCAAGGACAGGGGACGGTTTCTTTTCGGCGGTGGTGGGGCGGTTAAGGGCTTTTATAAACCCCTTGAAAGGGATGGTCAACTTTGTAGAAATTGAGAATCCATTCATAATGCTCCAATTCAGTGAGGAGTGGAAGTTACCGTTTGATGGCTTTCTGAAGGTGGAAAGGAGAGAAGAAGGAGAAATAAGCCTGCCGCAAGTGGTGGTGAGAAACGGAGATGTTTCAGCGTTTCTTCCCGTGACCAAGAGGCAGGTAAGGATACGGGCGGTTGACCTGTTTCTTCTGCCGAGGGAGGGTGGTGGTTTTTCGGCTCGAATAGAGGTCGGCGAGAGCGCATTAGGGCGATTGAGGGGCTGGGCAGCACTGGATGAGAAATTATCTCTTCTTTCTTTCCATGTGGTCGGCGAAGGCGCAGATGTGAAGACAATCATGTCGCTTTTGCCTCCTGATATTGTTGAGTCTCTCAAAAAGTTTGAATTTGCTGGAAAGGTCAAAGTGACTGCGAATGGCAGCCGTCGAGAAGGGGAAAGTGGGTTAAAGATTGAAGCAGGGTTGAGTGTGGAGAGCGGCTCTTTTAAGCCACCGGTCGTGGCGACACGAGCGGAGAGACTCTGTCTGTTTGCCAAAGGAATGTATGAAGAAGGAAGAGTTAAAGCCTCCCTTAGAGGAAGTTGTAGGCTGGATGTAGGCTGTGATGTGGCGATAGAAGGGGTGGTAGAGTATGACAAAGAGAAGGGGGTAAGGCTCGGATGCGAGGCGTATGTT
>JAOAAR010000255.1 GCA_026418755.1 Planctomycetota bacterium | reverse complement strand
ATGTGTATAAGAGACAGCTATGAGTCTTGTTGTGAGCGAGGATGGCGCTGAAAGAGTGTATCCTTCGGATGAACCTCTGGATAAGACGACAGGGTTCGAGATGCTGCATTGGCGTAATCTCTTAGTAGTTCGTGAGAGCGAGACAGATTTTGTTTCACGCAAATCAAGCGCATGGGCGCGGTGGTGGGATATTTTGAGGCAGAACCTGAGCGGAATCGAGGGGGGGCTTCATCGGATTCAGGCGAGGATTTTCGATAGAGTGGGTCTCACTCCCAAAGGGGAGGATTGGGTGAACAGAGAGGGGAGAAGATTGAAGGACGAAGTGGAGAAGATGCGCTCCGATTTGAGATATTTTGACGCTTTGAGTAGTCAGATTTTCGAGTTGGACAGATTGATGCGGCTCAAGAAGAAATTGCAGTCTGAGGAAGAGAGGTTGACGGCGGAATTGGAGACTCTTAAGAAACTGAAGAAAAAGAGAATCTATCAGCGTGCGAAGCGGGAAATGGAGACTCTTTCGCAGTTAAGAGAGGAAGAAAAGAGATATGGTCTTGTTGACAGAAGGGATTTTGAAAGGTGGCGGGAGATAGAGGCAAGGATTGTATCACTTTCTGACAGTATAAATCAGATGATGCAGCAGTATCAAGGGCAGGAGCGGGAGTTGAAGAGGAAAGAGGAGATGGCTGCGCAATTGCGGATGCAGGCAGCTGAATGGGAACGGCGAGAGATAGAAATAGTTCCTGAAATAGAGAAGAGGCTGAAGAATCTGCGGGCGCTTCATATGAGAAAGCAGACAACAGCAAGATGGCAGCCATTGGTCTCAGCAGGATTTTTTGCCTCCTGTGCGGTTATGCTTCTTTTTCTCGCTCTCGCTTTCTTCCGCTCTCCTCTGTTTCTGGTGGGTGCAGGTATATCTCTTGTCAGCGCTATCTGCCTTTATGTTTCTTGGTACGGTATGCGTGCTCTTGCCTCGCTAATGGACGCTGCAAAAGTGGAACTTTTTCAGTTTTTCGAGAAGATGGGTGAGGTGGCTCGGGATGTAGAGGAGGCAGAACGCTGGTTGGAAGTTGGACGCTCAACAGCGCGTGAAAACAGGGCAAAAGCCGAACTTCTCTTCATGGAGGTCGCACGGGAGAGAGCGCAGTTCGAGCAGATGGGTGATTCCATCTCAAGCAAGCGAGTTCTTCTGGAAGAAGTGCGCGCCGAGATGGAGGCTTTGAAACGCAAAACAGGCGTTCCTTCTCTAAAAGAATTACAACTCCAGATAGAGTCCCTGGCACAGGTACGCCAAAAGATAGAGGCGCATAAAAGGCTTCTTTCTGAGTACCTCGGCACTAACAACGAGACAGAGTTTTACGCCAAACTGGCACAGTTCGAAGGATATGAGGATGTAGAAGGCGAATACGACGAAGAGCGCTTCTATCAGACGGAGAAACGAGAAGAAGAGGTGAGGAGAGAGAAAGAGGAAGTAACAAGACAAGTTTCTGAGATGGAGAAACAGTTTGCGCGGTTTGGACTGAGTTCATCAGAAGAGTTGTGGACGCAGAAAGAAAAGATTCGCAAACGACTCGAGCAGTTGGAGATAGAAAGGAGAGGGGCTCTTCTTGCGGCCCGAATCATCACCGACCTGGCAGAGAGTCAAGACGCTCTCATAAACTCGATTATGGGAGGCTCCACAAACAGCACCAGCGCCATCTTCTCTGAACTCACTAACGGCACATACAGCGGTGTCTTTTGGAAAGAGGATACTATATATGTTGAGAGACCCTCAGGGGCTGTTATCCCCTCTGATATGCTCAGTTCTGGTACCCGAGTTCAACTCTATTTTGCCCTTCGGCTCGCGCTCCTTCATAAACTCCTGAAGGGCAAAAAGATTTTTCTCCTACTGGATGACCCCTTCCTATCCGCCGATTCCCGAAGGCTCTCCTTACTTCTGGATTCGCTCCTTAAACTCTCAAAATCGGGCTGGCAGATTCTATACTTTACAGTCGACAGAGATATAGCAGACTGGGCGCTTGCCCATCATCTTGAAGGAGTTACTCTTCATCATCTCCCCCCTCTGTTTCACTAACAGAGTCTGTCTCCGTCGGGCATATCCTCTTAAGTATCTGCCCAATCCTGTCTGAATACGCAGGGGAAGGGTCGTTCACAAAAAAGAGAACCGGCGTGTATCTCATACGAAGACGGCTCGAAATGAGGTGTTGTATGTAACCGCTTGCGTGCTTAAGCGACAAAAGAGTCTCCTCTTGCTCCTCTTTTGTGCCGTAGACAGAAACAAACACCTTAGCAGAGCGGAGGTCTGCAGCAGGAATAACTTTGGTCAGAGTCCAGAAGTGGATTCTTGGGTCTTTCAATTCCAGTATTATGGCACTGATCTCACGATGAAGAAGTTGAGCAACTCTTCTTACTCTTCGTGACAGCGCCTCAAGATGCTCGTCAACCATAACTTCTCCCTCTCAAGAACGGTTTTTAGTGCTCAGTAGTATTCACATTCCAACCCGCTTAAGGTTGCCTGAGGCTGCCCTTCGAGAAACATTTTAACCATTTGAATTGTCTTCTCTACAACCGAACGGTCACTGCCGACAGTCGCTACTCCCAGACCAGCAATTTGGTGTTCGTTCTGATATTTCACCTCGCTAACGGAGACATTAAACTTTGCTCGCAGCCTCTCCTTCAGAGAATTGACAACTTGTCTTTTCTCTTTTAAAGAGCGGGATGAACGAATGAACAGCCTTGCGCTGACAACACCAACCACCATTTTAAGACTGCTTCTCGACTGTGAGTCTTCTGGCAACTTTTTCTATTTCATACACCTCAATTATGTCGCCTACCTGAGCATCCTCCCAGTTTGCTATTTTTAAGCCGCATTCGAACCCTTCGCCGACTTCCTTCACATCATCTTTAAATCTTTTAAGGCTCTCCAGGCGGCTTTCTATAACTTGCTTGCCACCGCGTAAAACCCTCACCACAGCGTTGCGGGAAATTCGTCCCTTCTCCACATAGCAGCCAACTACCGTCCCCACCTTCGCTATTGTGAAGACCTGACGGACAACAAGCCGTCCAATCTGAGTCTTCTTTTCTTCAGGCTCCAACATTCCTTCTAATGCAGCCTTTAAGTCTTGGGCCAGTTCATATATGATGTTGTATGTTTTCAACTGGACGCCTCGCTCGCGGAGTAGTTTTGTGGCTGGTTCACTCGTCCCCACATTG
>JAOAAR010000254.1 GCA_026418755.1 Planctomycetota bacterium | reverse complement strand
ACCTACTCCCTGATGGTCACTGCAAGATAACTGAGCCAGAGGTTAGTGAATACAAATGCCTGCACAGTGCCTGCGAAAAGTCCAAAAAAGAGTTGCAGAGGAACTGGCATCACTATGTTGCTTACAAAAAGACTCGCAACGGTGAGAATCACTCCTCCTCCAAATATATTTCCAAAAAGACGCATACTTGTGGATAGCATCTCTACCACTCTTCCAACGACATTTAATGGGAACATAAAAGGGAGGGGACTGAAATAGTCTTTGATGTATCCTTTTATTCCCTTGACTCGAATCTGGACAGAGTGGGCAAATAACCCCATAAAAATAGCCAGTCCTATTGTTACACACATATCGCTTGTTGGTTCTTTGAAGGCTGGGAGGACGAAGCCAGGGTCGCGCCTGCCGTTTCCATTTTTGTCATCTTCGGCTCTGATGTAGTCTTCGCTGTCGAAGCGGCCGTTCCCATTCACATCGACGAAGCGTTCTCCACCTATCTCAAGTCTCTGAACAGGGATTATACCAATAACATTGGAGAGCCAGATGAAGAGAAAGAGGCATACATATACGGGAGCGTACTTACGCCCGTGTTCTTCCCCTAATGCTTGTTCAACAATTTCTCTAAAGAAGAGATAGACCATCTCAACTGCGCATTGAAGTCTTCCAGGGATTATTTTAGGCCGTCTGCCGGCGAGGTAAGAGATTAAGAGGATAGTTCCTGTGACCACAAGGACCATGTATATCGTTCGGTAGTTGAATCCGAGTCCGAAGAGATACAAGGGTGGTTCAGGAACAATCTCTTCACTCATCTGGTGTACCCTCCTCGCTCATTGCGCTTTCTTCTGCTACATTTTTTTCTGCTACTGCTGATAAAATCAGTATGAGGTTGCCGACAAACTGCATTGCTACGCACAATGCTCCTGCGATAAGCCCAAACTTGTAGCCAACTGTAAGTGCGACGGAAGATACGATTCCGTATCGCAAAAGCGCCCATTTGATAGGTGGCGAGGCTGTCCGTTTTTTGTCTAACTGGGTAAGGGCGCGTATCTGCAATTTGAGGCAGAGAGCGTATAATAGTCCGCCGCAAGCGAACCCCACTGTGGTGTCTGTCCCTTTTAGTGCAAGACTTACGCAAACACCTATACTCACCACAACAGTTAACCATTTCAAAGTTTGATTCGATAGTTTCTTCACCTAAGTGACCTCATTATCATTTTGTAACAAGCCCAGCAACCGGCGACAAGTCCAACCGCAAGACCAGCAAGCATAAGAACTGGCTTAGTGCGGAACTTGCTGTCAAGCCACACTCCTCCAAGAACTCCTCCTACGACAGAAACAGCAACAGTTATTCCCAGCGTACTGAGAAGCCCAAGAACGCGAAAAAAACTTACCTTCTCCTTTTCTTCTTCGTTCTCGCTCATACCGTATCTTGTATTAAAAATGGGATTACAAGAATACCCGAAAGGGGGAAGTAATCAAGCCAAATCGGCTTTTTGTCGGAGAGGACCGAACCTGTGAGAAGTAAAATCTCGTATCGAGATGCCGTTTCTCTTCGGAACAGGACGGTATAAAATATGTTGTAGCAATGAGATACTGTTTGAAAGTTATTGTAAGATGAGAGATTCGTTATGATAGACCGTTGAAGAGAAAGAGTTCTCTTTTTGATAAACTGTCTTTTTTCTACCAAAAACATCTCAATATGAGTAATATATTCTATTAAGGAGAGGTGCCGGAGTGGTCGAACGGGGCAGGTTGCTAACCTGTTGTCTTCCGAAATGGGGGACCATGGGTTCGAATCCCATCCTCTCCGTGACTGTTTATAGAAAAGGCGAACGAGAGGCAGGAATCTTGTATGCTGTTCTGGATTTTTATATACATCGGCGCTGTAGCATTCTTATGCTCATACATCCTCACTTTCTTTTGTAGGTGGCTTTCTGTAAAGTTGAGGATTCTCGACTTCCCCGATGAAGAGAAGAAATTGCATCGGCAACCCATCCCGCTCCTTGGCGGACTCGCAATCTTCTTATCTTATCTTCTGGTCATCTTCGGTCATATCTTCCTTTCTCACTATTTAGGCGAGTCAGCACTCTGGCATAAATGGATTCCCGACATCATCGAGAGATACTCCGAAGGCGCATACTTGAACTTAAAACTTCTTCTGCCTATTGCAGGGGGCGGTCTTGTGTTTTTCCTCATCGGACTTCTCGACGATTTAAAGACTCTTCCTGTCTGGATGCGGTTTTTTCTCGAATTCGGCGTCTCAGGAGCGCTTCTTCTGGCGGGAATCAGATTTGGACTGGGATTTCTGCCAGACTATCTTGCACTTGCGGCAACCTGTATCTGGATTGTTGGAATTGCAAATGCGTTCAATCTGTTGGACGGATTAGACGGACTGGCGTCTGGAGTGGCAGCCATATGCGCCTTGATTCTCGCTCTGGTGACAGGGCGCGCTAATCAACCTTTACATAGTCTTTTATCTTTGACTATTGCGGGCTCTGCGTCGGGGTTTCTGATGCACAACTGGTTTCCTGCCAAAATATATCTCGGCTCATCAGGAAGCCTTTTCTTGGGCTACTCTCTGGCGGTCTCAACAGTGGTCGCAACTTTCTCTATCGAAGGTGCCTCAGCAGCGTTCCCCATCCTTATGCCCATTCTACTTCTCGCCGTTCCTCTCTACGACACCGCCTCTGTCGTCCTGATAAGATTGAAAGAGAGACACCCAATCTTCAAAGGAGACAGAAGACACATCCATCACAGGCTCTTGAATGCCGGATTCTCCGAAAAAGGAAGCGTCCTTTTCATCTGGTGTCTGACCCTTATGACTGGCATAGCAGCGGCGCTCCTTCTCACCGCAGAACTATGGGAAAGCATCCTTATCTTCTCTCAAGTTGCGGTCGCCTTCGCTTTAATCGTCTTAATCAAACATATCCGCCTCAAAACAAACTCCAACAACAAGTAGACTTGAAAAACTACAATCCCTGTAAATGGGTATATCTTTCCAAAAATTGTTTAACGAGAACCGAGCGTGACTCTTATCACCTGCTCCTTATCACCACGCCTTATTACCACCTCTACCTCCTCGCCAGGATTTCTGTCCGCAAGCACCGCACTTATGTCCTCAGGCTTGTTAATACCCCTTCCCGCAATCTTTAAAATAATATCATCCTTCTGAATACCCGCCCTCGCCGCAGGCGAGTTATCAACCACCTGCACCACCTTTACACCACCACCCCCTATAC
>JAOAAR010000026.1 GCA_026418755.1 Planctomycetota bacterium | reverse complement strand
AAGCGGCAGCAGACACAGCAGGTACTCAAAGGCTCTCCTATCCACCGAACCTTCAGCCCGTCTCTGTCAACTGCACAGGAGCGATTGATGGGGCATACATCTTTCAAGCCTTTGTCGAAGGAGCGGACGGAGTCTTGATAGGAGGCTGTCACCCTGGGGATTGCCATTACAGAGTGGGAAATTATCGCGCTCGCAGAAGAATGGCACAACTGGAAAAGATTATGGAGACTTTAGGACTCGAGAAGCAGCGATTGAGAGTCCGCTGGGTGGGCGCATCAGAAGCACAGCGTTTCGCTGATGTCGTCAAAGAGTTTGTCGATGAAATCAGGACACTGGGACCGACTCCGTTTAGGAGAACTTCAGTAGGAGACTGATATGATTACTTTGAGAATAGAAGGAAAAAGCGCTGATGACGCGGCAAAGGAGTTGTTCAGCAGAATCCTGGTCAGCGGAGAAGAATCGCTCCTTGTCAGGCTCAAAGGCGAAGGTGCAGCGTTTGCTCCTGCTCTCGTTACAGATAAAGGGATTGGGAATCGGAATCTCGTCCTCGTGCCACCGCTTCTGATGGATAACGCTGCTGTCGCTCTTTCTCGTCTTTTGCGTAAGGAGACTCCGAAGACACTGAAGAAAAGGCTCGTCGCTTTTTTAAGACCCTGCGAAGCACGCGCTTTTGTGGAACTCACCAAACTCAAACAAGGTTCACTGGAACCTGTAACGCTTGTGACTTTTCTCTGCGACGGTGCACTCTCATTGGAGCAGTTCCGTAAGGGCGAGAGACCCACTTTCTTGTATTCTGGGGGTCTGTTAAGTGAGCGGAATGCCTGCCGAATATGCCTGTTCCCTGTTGCTCCATTTACAGATGTTCAGATTCTTCTTGAGAGGACTAGTCTCGTCCTCTTCGCACAAAGCGTAAAAGGAGAATCTCTTCTTAAACGGTTGGGCGGGGGGGAAGAAGATGCGAATTTTGAGGAGAAAAAAAGAAGAGTGACAGAAGGGAAACGGAAGGCACGCGAGGAGTTCCTTTCGCAAATGAGAGAGAGATTGAAGGGAGTGAAGAACTTGCGTTCTTATCTTGCTGATTGTGTTAACTGCCACAACTGTATGAGACTCTGCCCTGTCTGCTACTGTCGGCTCTGCTTCTTTGAGAGTGCTGATATGGAGGAACCTCTGGACCATCACATTGCATTGGCGGAAAGAGACGGGTTGCGTAGCATCGAAGATGAAAAACTTCTGTTTCATCTGGGAAGACTGGAGCATATGGCATCGCTATGTGTAGGGTGCGGCGTCTGTGATGATGCTTGCCCCAACAAAGTGGGGATTTTCGGACTATTCGCACTGGTCTCTGACGCCGTTCAAAAATTGTTCGGCTATACTCCCGGTGCAGACTCTTCTCAACCGCTTCCAATGACACTCTATCGCGAGGAGGAATTTACCCATCTCGGCTAAGAGGATTCAATAAACTAAGGTTCGTCTTGATGTGCTTCGGGTTTTCTTTAAAATAGGACAAGGTATCTGGGAGTAAGGAGCACAGGTTATGTTCAAATGGCGGTGTGGAATCTGTGTCTCGGAGCGCGATTGTAAGGCGCTCGCATTAAGAGACGGCTATCTATCTTTTGTCTGTAGCGAAGGGCATCATCAAGTCGTCTATGGAGTGAAAAGAAAATGTGGTAAATGCTCCAAAGAGACTCTTCAAGTGGAACTGCTCGTCTGGCGGAAGGAGAGGAATCCCTGTCACAGGAGTGAAGGGTATATTTGTTGTGAATGCGGCAGTAAGGAACTGCTGGATAAGCCGACGGAGTGGAGGGATGATTGATGAGAAAATTTTTCCTTCTTTTTCCATTTTTTTTAGTGCATCTATGCGGCTGCATCTCGTTCAATGTCTCCCTGTTCGGGGAAGAAGGCGATCTGAAAGAGCGCAACTTGACGGATGCAGGATGGGATGCGAAGATAGCACTTATTTCGATTGATGGTTTGATTCAACAGGAGCGAGCGGCAAGTCTGTTTTATCATCCGAGCGGAACACCTTCGTACCTTGCAGAACAGTTGGCAAAAGCGGAGCAGGATGAGGATGTACGTGCAGTTGTTCTGCGCATTTCGTCGCCGGGTGGCGAGGCGAGCGCATCTGACACAATGTATCGGCAACTGTTGGAGTTTAGAAGAAGGACTAAAAAACCTGTCGTGGCTTGCATAATGGATATTGGCACATCAGGAGCGTATTATATCGCCTGTGGCGCTGACAAAATCTTTGCACAACCTACAGCCATTGTCGGCTCAATCGGAGTCATCGCTCATCTCCTGAACATCGAATCTCTGATGACGAAAGTTGGAATCTCTGTCGAGGTCATCAAATCAGGCGAACGCAAAGATTCTGGCTCTCCTTTCAGACAGGTCACGCAGAAAGAGAAGGAAGAGTTCCAGTCGCTTATCAACGGAATGTATGAGCGCTTTTTCAATGTAGTGTTGAATTCGCGGAAAATAGAGAGAGAGAAGTTGAAAGAAGTGGCTGATGGCAGGATACTGGATTCTTCGAGTGCGAAAGCGGCAGGACTGATTGATGGGGTCTGCTATCTTGAAGATGCGTTTTCTGTCGCAAAAAACCTTGCCGGCGTAAAAGATGCGGATGTGGTCATATACGAGCGACCGAATACGCGCAGGCCTTCAATCTACGCACCTTTCGCCCTCTCTGAGTTTGAACGGATGCTTACAGACATCCTGCGCCCAGGCTTCTATTATGTCGCAGACGAGTTCCTCTGGAACAGATGATGGAAGAAGTAGAGCGTAACATAGGATATGAATTCAAGAACAAAGAGTTACTCCGTCAGGCGTTGACTCATTCATCCGCTACTGAAGGTAGAGAACCTGACAACGAAAGACTCGAATTCCTGGGAGACTCTGTCCTTTCTCTCATCGTCGCACATCGTCTGTATCTCGAACACCCGCAGATGGATGAAGGAGATATGACATTAATGCGCGCCCGCATCGTCGAAACCAATTCTCTTGCTGACGCCGCCAAAAAACTGAAACTTACAGAATTCTTCAAGATAGGCGGTCCTCTGCAAGACAGAGCCATTCCTCCCAGAATTCTGTCAGGACTGTTCGAAGCGGTATTGGGAGCAATTTTTCTCGACGGCGGACTCGATTGCGCAGAAGGGTTTGTCGTACGCCACCTGGGTAGCCTCTTCTCTGCCGCACTTTCAGGAAGCGCCTGTAAAGACTATAAGTCTCTTTTGCAAGAATGGACCCAGCGCAATTTCAACGGACGCCCTTCTTACAAAACAGTCGCAGAAAAAGGTCCCCCCCATTCCAGACTCTTTGAGGTAAGCGTCAGCCTGATGGATGAAATACTCGGCATAGGAAGCGGAAAGAGTAAAAAGGAAGCAGAACAGGCAGCCGCAAAAGAGGCGTTGCTCAAACTCAACAAAATAGGGATGGGGAGAATCTCCTCTGAGTGATGAAGGTGTTTGAAAAGCAGAAACTGCGCTAAAACCGAGCGGTTTGTTGTTTCTCTTTCTCTTTGAGGGTATAATTGGGCAAGTTTCAGACTTCAGGAGGCGGATATGGAGAGAGTGGACACGCTGGTGGTGGGAAGCGAACAACTGGTCACTGCAGAAGGAAGAGAACCTCTGCGCGGAACCGACATGCGAAAACTAAAAATCATCAAGCGTGGCGGAGTTGCCATCCGTGGAGAATACATCGTTTCTGTCGGAGTAGAGGATGAACTGAAGTCGAAATATACGGCAGAGAAGATTATAGATGCGGAGGGAGGCTGCATTACGCCCGGACTCGTGGACGCCCATACACATCTTGTTTTTGCTGGCAGCAGGGAAGACGAGTTTATTATGAGAATCAGAGGGAAGACCTATAAGGAGATTGCACTCGCCGGCGGAGGAATCAACGCTACAGTGAAGGCAACGCGAGAAGCCTCAGAGGATGCTTTAGTCGAACTTGGTTGGGCGAGGCTTAATAATGCTGTCTCCTACGGTACTACAACTGTTGGAATTTTGAGTGGCTACGGACTGGACACCGAAAACGAATTGAAACTGTTGAGAGCGATTCTGACTCTCAAAGAAGAGCATAGCCTGCATATAGTGCCTATCTTTTTAGGCGCTCACGATATTCCTCCCGAATACAAGGAGAATAAAGAAAAATATGTGAGACTCGTAGTTGAGGAGATGATACCGAAGGTTGTTGAAGGCAAACTTTCCAAGTTCTGCGATGTTTTCTGCGAGGCACATACATTCAACATCGAAGAGAGCAAAAAGATTCTGACGACTGCCAAGAACGCAGGATTATTTCTCTCGATACACGCTGATGAATTGGAGCCAATGGGCGCTGCTGAACTCGCCGTCGAATTAGGTGCTATCTCCGCATCACACCTCCTTAAAGTCTCAGACAAGGGTATCTCCGCACTCGCAAAATCTAACACTATCGCTATGCTTCTTCCCGGTGTCTCGTTCTTTTTGAAAATGGACTACGCACCCGCACGGAAACTGATTGACTCCGGCGCAGCAGTGGCTCTCTCTACGGACTGTAACCCCGGCTCATCCTACACCGAGAGTATGCAGATTATTATGACGCTTGCATCCCTTTACCTACAGATGCTGCCCGAGGAGGTGTTGGTCGCTTCAACCTTAAACGGTGCAGCCGCTCTTAACCTCGCCGATAGGGTGGGAACGCTTGAGCCCGGTAAATTCGCCGACATCGCAATCTGGCGCGAGAATGACTTCAAAAAATTGCCCTACCACTGGGGAGTCAACCTGATAAAAACGGTGCTTAAAGCAGGGGAAGTATTAGTCCAGCGGTAAAGAATAGAATAGGAGAGACTCATTTGATTCCATTGTTTTCCGTAGGCAGAGAGACATACGCACTGAAAAACGAGATGCTCTCCGCAATTGAGGGAGTGCTCGACAGTTCGCATTTCATCGGTGGAAAAGAAGTAGAGAAGTTTGAGGAAGAGTTTGCAAGGTACTGTGGCAGTCGCTTCTGTGTCGGAATCTCAAACGGAACGGAGGCGTTGGTCGCAGCATTGGTCGCACTCGGAGTAAAATATGGCGACGAAGTGATACTTCCTGCATTCACATTCACCGCTACTGCAGAAGCGGTCGCTTTATGTGGCGCAAAACCAGTCTTTGTGGACATCCATTCCGACACCGACTACAACATTTCTATTGATGCTTTGGAGAGCGCTTTGAGCAAAAACACCGTCGCCGTTATAGCGGTTCATCTTTACGGAGTCCCTGCAGAGATGGAGGAATTAAGAAGTTTCTGCAAAAAGAACTCTCTTGCTCTGATTGAGGATGCTGCGCAAGCACACGGCGCACTCTATAAGAACAAAAAAGTCGGCTCCCTCGGCGATGTTGCTTGCTTCAGTTTCTATCCAACAAAGAATCTGGGTGCCTGCGGCGACGCGGGCGCTCTCACTACAGATAGCGAAGAAATTGCGAGAAAAGTCCGCCTCTTCATCAACCACGGCAGAAAGACTCATACGGAACACATAATAGTTGGCACCAACGCAAGACTGGACGCCCTTCAAGCCTCTCTCCTTAGAGTCAAACTTCCGTACCTCGACGAGTGGTGTCAAAAACGGAGTGCAAACTGGAACTACCTGAAAAACGCTCTCTCAGAAATCAAAGGACTGAGAATCAGAACCCCATCACCCATTCTTTCTCCTTCTTGGCATATCTTCGTAGCAGAAACTGAAAAGAGAGATTCTCTTATTTCCTATTTGAAATCGAACGGCGTGGACGCAGGAGTCCATTACCCTCTATCTCTCGTCGAACTCGACGCTTACAACTACCTTAAACCTCGCAAAGAGAACTTCCCCGAATCTGTTTCAGCCGCCGCAAAAGTCTTCTCTCTCCCCGTTCACCCTTTCCTCACAGACTCGGAACTCGACAAAATAACAGATACTGTCCGAGGCTTCTTCTACTGATAGAAAGATCTTTCTTAAGTGCCAGGTTGGCGAATTACCCTCGAAATCACTTCAGTACAAATGGTCTCAACCGCCATCTTCACAACCGACTGAACCGCTCCTTCTTTCCCTAACTGGACAGCGTTTAAGTCCAATTCTTTGAGAGCGAGTACCTCTCCATTTGCACGCCGCACTATCTTCAATGTACCACTTACCCGATATTTGAACTTGTCAGGACCGTACATCTGACTCCGTTCCATAAGCGTGATGACAAACTTTCCTTCTAATGCCAAATCGGTCACCTGAGTCATACCGCTTA
This sequence comes from Planctomycetota bacterium, assembly GCA_026418755.1. Classification (GTDB taxonomy): domain Bacteria; phylum Planctomycetota; class SKW154; order SKW154; family SKW154; genus SKW154. The sequence goes on along the minus strand of JAOAAR010000026.1, from coordinate 5,172 downwards.
CTACAGAGAACCCTCGCGCCTTCAGCCCCGAAGAGACCATCTCTTCAAACGGCGGAACCACAAGTGTGCTCTCTTCTCCTTCAAGACTGATGTTTAAAGCGATGGAGTTTGCCGCTATTTTCGGTGCCTCTGGGGGCGGAGGAGGCGGCTTGCGCCTGAATATATTGCAAGAACAAATTGCAACAAGCACAAAAAATACTATTACTACTCTCTGCATTCTCTCTCTCCTTATACAAAACATCTGAATCATATCTGAAATCGCTCTGTTTTACAAGAGGGCGACTTGAAATTTCTGACCTCAGTGTCGAATGCTATGACAAACCAGAATAACCGTCAAACAGAACAGCCACGCTGAACCTCTTTTCTGCTGAATTTTTCTTCGTCTCTTATGTTCTGTGTTCGGCCTCACCACGGGCAAACAGCGAAGCGACAAAGTTCAATACATCGGTCGCGCACACCTCGCAGTAACCGTAATCCCGAATCATCCTCGCCTTCACTATGTCAATCTTCTCTTGCGTTTCTTTGTCAATCACAGTCGAGACAAGCGAAGAGAGCCTGATCGTGTCCTTCTGGTCTTCGAACAGTTTCAGTTCAAGCGCCTTCCGAAGCCGTGCATTGGATGCAAAATCAAACTTCTTCCCCTTCACTGCCAGAGTGCCGATGTAATTCATAATCTCGCGCCGAAAATCATCCTTTCGGCTCTCAGGAATATCTATCTTCTCCTCAATCGCCCGCATAAACCTCTCATCAGGCTCCTCATACTCGCCCGTGTATCTGTTCTTCACCTTCTCTTTGTTCACATACGCAGTTATGTTCTCGATATATTTGTCACACATCCTCTGAAGCGCATCCTTGTCCGCCGAGATTGCACGCTGCACCTCTGTCTTCACTATGTTCTCATACTCCTCTCGAACAACCGCCAGCAACTCCTTATACCTCTTCCTCTGCTGGTCGCTCGTAATAAGAGAATGGTGATATAGTCCGTCCTCCAACTCGTGCATCACCATAAATGGGTTCACGCACTTGGCAGCATCTTCGTGAACCAAAGCGTTTGAAATTTTGTCTTGCAAATATCTCGGAGAGATTCCCTCCATCGCCTCGTGCTCGCTTTCGTCCATCAGTTCCTTGACATGGTCTTCCGTGAAACCAGGTAACATCTTACCGTTGTATAGTTTCAATTTCTGCATAAGCGTAATTTGCGCATTCTTCGGCTCTTTTAGCCTCGTAAGAATCGCCCACATTGACGCCACCTCGATTGTATGCGGCGCAATGTGCTTGTTCTCAATCTTCTTCGGATTGAACTCCTTCTCGTAAATGCGCATCTCATCATCTAAACGCAAAACATACGGAATGTCTATCTTTAAAGTCCTGTCTCTGAATGCCTCCATCAACTCGTTGTTTTGCAGTCTCCTGTATTCAGGCTCGTTCGTATGCCCGATGATGACCTCGTCAATGTCAGTCTGCGGAAACTTCTTCGGCTTGATTTTATGTTCCTGAGTCGCACTCAAAAGGTCGTACAAGAACGCAACATCCAACTTCAGTATCTCTATAAACTCAACAACTCCCCTGTTCGCAATATTCAACTCGCCATCAAAATTGAACGCACGCGGGTCACTGTCCGAACCATACTCCGCAATCTTTCTGTAATTGATGTCTCCTGTTAACTCCGTCGAATCTTGATTCTTCTCATCTTTTGGCTGGAATGTTCCTATCCCTACACGGTCCTTCTCAGAGAGAACAATCCGCCTCACCACTACATTCTCCACCAGTTTCATCCAATCACCGTCATACTTGTTCATATAGTAACGATAATACCAACGACACGCAGGACACAGGTCACCTTCTATGTCAATCCGATATCTCGCTCTGCCAGTAGCGTTAATCTTCCCCAACACATCTTCCCGAACATTGTGAGGAAGCAGTTTCAAAGGCTCTTCATTGATAGGGCAGGCAAACATTTCCCCTTCTTCCGTCTTCCACGAGAACGAAAACAACGCTCCTTCTGTCGTCTTTGAATACGCTTCAAGCCCCTTCTTGAAGAGACGCACAATCGTTGACTTTGACGAGCCTACAGGACCGTGAAGAAGGAGCACGCGCCGCTCCGTCCCATATCTATGCGCACCACTCTTAATAATGTTCACCAGCCTCATCAACGCTCTGTCCAGCCCATAAACCGCATCTTTCCCACCCTCCATCGGGTCATCGAAAAAGTTGTAGTGGATTATCTTCTCTCTGTATTGAGTATATTCTCGCGTGCCATATGAAAGAATCATATCGTGAAGCCTTTGCCACGCATTCCTCGCAACATTCGGATTCTCCATTACAATCCTTAAATACTCCTCAAAACTTCCTGTCCAGTGGAGTTCCTTGAACAATTTTAAATCTATCTTCTCTCTAATTAGCGAAAACACCTCTTCTGCACTGGGCTTCGGTCTTTCTTGTCTCCCCTCTCCTTTTGAAGCCATCATCTGTCTCCTATTTCGTCTCTTCCCCAATAATAACCTTATATTGATTCTTTGTCAAGCAATCTGTGCAGAATGGCGTAGAGCCAGATTTGTGAATAAGTACTCCATCTGAACACAGATTTTGATAGTGTTTGACCAATTATCAGCCGAAAATCAGAGTTGCCTTCTGCGAAGTTTTTGTGCATAATTATTTGGTGAAACTGTTTCTGGTTATAGGGTATGAGGTGCTGGCAAAAGATACTGCTTATTTCTTTCGTGATTTTTGGACTCGCCGCTTCCGCTTTTGCCCAGCAAGGTGCAGAGGAAGGGGATGTTGAAAAAGCGGTGAATCAGGTGCTCTCCATCCCACCAGGCGAAGAACGCAAAAAAGCGGTAGAGGAGTTGGCAAAAAGCGGACATCTCGTGCTTAACGCTCTTCGTCAGACAGGGAAAGAATCGGCAGAAGCGAAGCGACTGTTATCCGAAGTGGTGGATGTCTGGGTAAGATGGCTGGATGATGAAGATGGAGAGAAACGGTTCTCTGCGGAATCCTATCTCTTCGAAGCAGGAGAATACTCTGTTGAGGCGTTGAAAAAAGCAAGTGAAGGGGGAGGCTCGCTTAATCTGAGAACCACAGTAAGACGGCTACTCAATATGATACGGTTTAAGGTCTCTGCGGAACTGTATCGACGCGTTGGTGGAACTTTCGCAGAATATGAGAAGCAACCGGTTCGAGAGCGGATTGGGGCAGTACTCCTTTTGGAACAAATGGGTGGTACTGAGGCTATCCCTGCATTGAAACAACTGGTGCTGGAAGAGAAAGATGAGACTGTCCGACTTGTTGCTGCTGATGCACTGGTACGTACAGGTGATATCTCCGTCCTGAAGTTCTTGAAAGAATTGGGTCTGAGCGACAAAATAAATACCCCACCTGACCGCTATATCTTGATGCTCAGCCAGGGTATCAGGTTTATGCAAGTTGAGGATTACAGAAACGCTATGGAGGAGTTTTCCAAGATTCTAAAAGAATACCCGGAGGACTACAACGCCAACTACCAGATGGCGATGTGTTATCTCTTTCTGAAAGAATATCACAATTCAGTAAAGCATTTTAAAATTTGCTTAAAGGAGAGACCAAACGATAGTGTTTTGCATTATAATATGGCGTGTGCTTATGCGTTGTTAGGGCATAAAGAACTTGCGTTTGAGCATTTGGAGAAGGCGTTTGAATACGGTTATCGTGACGCTGCACATACTGAGGCGGATGAGGATTTACGGAGTTTGAGGGATGACGATAGGTTCAAGAGGCTCCTTGAAAGGATGAGAAAAGATGGACGAGATGGAACAAAGTGAATGGGAAAAGGGGAGCGGACCGGAAGCGGCTAAACGGAATATGAATATTCTTGATGTGTCAAGCATTGTGCAAACTCTCTCCGCACAAAAGCGTTCGGGAACTCTGCGTGTGGTAGGACCCGACAATGAGCGCTTGATTTATTTCAACCGGGGCAATGTGGAATTTGTTCTAGCGGAACACAGGAAGTTTTTCTTAGGCGAGGGTTTGATAAAATACGGAAAACTGAGCCAGGAACAGTTGGATGAGGCTTTGAAGATTCAGAAGACGACCAATAAGGAATTGGGGAAGTTATTGGTCGAATTGGGTTATTTGAGTGAAAACGACATAAGAGAAGCAATCGTTTTTCAAATAACTGAAGAGATTTGTGATATTTTCACCTGGCAGAAGGTGGAATGTGAATTTATGGAGAACAAGATACTTCCGGAGATGGAGAAAGTATTAACGAGCGGCGTTCGGGTCGCTGTGAACCCAGAAAGCCTGATAATGGAGGCTGCAAGAAGAATAGACGAGTGGGAGATAATTAAAAAGATAGTTCCTTCTACTAAGGATGTGTTTCAGGCAACGCCCGCAAGTTTCCATTATTTCCGTGAAGAAGGGTGGGACCCTGAGAGAGATGTTCTTTCGCTCATAGATGGAGTGCGGGATGTTGCGGAGATTGTCCAGAAAGCGCAGATGCCGAAATTTGAGGCGCTGAAGATTCTTTACAAACTTGCTTCTAACAAAGAGATTGAGCCTGTCCCCCCTGCAAGGCTCGTTGAACTCGGCTTGCGACTCTTGAACAAAGGCGACATAAAAAAGGCTATCAGAATGTTTGAGAGAGCGGAAGAACTAGGGGGAGAAGGGCTTGATGTAGAGATGAAATTGGCTCGTTCATATGAAGTTGTGGGGGCGGTTGACAAGGCGAAAGAGAAATACCTTTCGTATGCAAGGAAGAAAGAGAGAGAGAACGATTACGAAGCAGCAGCAGGAGCATACGAACGGATAACGCAGTTGGAACCGGACGATGTGGCAAGTCACAGGAAACTCATTTCTGTCCTGATGAAACAGGGAAGAAGAGAGGAAGTCGTAAGACAGGCGCAGAAACTGGAAATCAAGTATTTGAGGCGCGGTGACAAGGAACAGGCGGTTGCTTTATGGAAAGAACTGCAGGGTGCATTCCCCGATATGGCAGAAGTCTACAATGCACTGGCTCGGCTTTACATTAAGTTTGAGGAGAATGTGCAGGCAATCATCGAGTTGGAGAACCTAGGAGGCTTACATCTTCTAAGAGGAGAGAAAGAAGAGGCAATCGCTGTCTTCCGTCGGATTCTACAATTGGACAATGAGTGTGTGCAGGCAAGGCTTTCGTTAGCCTCAACATTAGCGGAGATGGGA
>JAOAAR010000253.1:2960-3247 GCA_026418755.1 Planctomycetota bacterium | reverse complement strand
TCCTCTCTGCTCATCATCATCCTCCCACGATTGGTGGCGTCCTGAACATATCACAGAAAACATCTGGCGCACCCTCTAACACTTCTTCTCTTTTCAGCACTTCTCCCCTTTTGTCCTCCCGCAGTCTGAGTATTACATTTCTGCTCTCTGTCTCAACTCCTTCCGTGTTCATACTGTTTATTCGTCGAACATAGCCAATGATGCGCTCTAAATCTTCCTCCAACCTTTGCTTCTCTTCTTCTCCTAATTGTATGAAGGCAAGTTTTAAAAGCCTCTCAAGCAAATTC
>JAOAAR010000253.1:0-2950 GCA_026418755.1 Planctomycetota bacterium | reverse complement strand
TTCTTATTCTCCTCATTTTACAAAATGGACGCGCTTCGGTGGCCAAAACACAAGAAACGCCTTACCCATTAGATTCGCCGATGGCACACTTCCCCATACGCGCGAATCGTTCGAGTTCTCCGAGTTGTCTCCTAGAACAAAATAAGAGTCAAGAGGAACTCTTTCAGGCTCACTTTCATCCCCATAGCCGCCCATCCGTGCATAATAGTATATGTCGCGCCAGATGCGAACATCTTTGAAAAAAACATTCACACCTTGTGCTCCTATCCTTATCGTCGCATTTCGCCCCGTGGTTTCTGTCTCATACTCGTATGCGAAAAGCATTTTTCCGTCCACATATACCTCCACCCTATTGTCAACCTTTGAGAACTCTACTGAATGGAACCCTCCACCCGAAAGCCCGAATTCCGATTCTGCGACCACATCGCAGTTGAAACGCAGAAGTGACCTTCCTCTTCCTGTTGCAAGATAAAGCACCGCCTCATTCGTCCCATCTCCCAAAAGAGCAAGAACATAATTCTTTTCTACGCTTCCGTCCACATTTGCTTTCACTCTGAACTCCAGTGTTACATCAGAAACAGGCTGTCCGCTGTCGCTGTCAGGCTCGTTGTATGGGACACGGGCGGTTATATCACCTCCGTACTCAACCACATTAGGCTCGCTACCTGCTTGCACCGAAAACCCATCCTCTTCGAATCTCCACGCTCCGTGCTTTATCTGCCATACGCTCCTCTCTTTGAACTTTTCCTTCAATTCCGAAGAGTAAACCAGAGTTGCTACCGCTCTTCTCGCCCATCTTGGCTTGCGTGCCATCTTACCATCAATATAAATTTCACCTCCTTTTATCTGAACAGTCTCCCCCCCTAACCCTATCAGCCGTTTGATGTAATTCTTCGTCGTTTCCTGCGGACACTTGAAGACTATTACCTCCCATCGCTGAGGCTCCCGTAGCAAAAACGGGAGTTTGTTCACGAATATCTTGTCTCCTCCGCAAACATCTGACGGAACTACATCCGCCTTGAACCGCCAGTTACAGACAGGACAGATAGCATTATACCTCCGAGCGTAGGTGGCTTTTCCTAACTTCTCTCTACTCACTCTCACATACCAACTCTTCCCACTGTCAGGACAGACAACCTCCTGTTCATTAAACGATAGGTCAGAACCATAGACAACAACTGTGACATCTTTTTTGCTATGCGGGGAAATGGTCTCGAAGAGATAGGCCTTTTCGAATCCTCCTCGGAAAGCGATAGCAACCTCTGTTCCGCAGTTAGGACAAGTTAAGGAAATATGCTCTCCGCGTAGAGTCGGCGCCATCGAGCCTGTCGGTATTACAAACGCCTCTACAGCGAAAAGTCTTATGAGCATCGCTAATGCAACCGCAGTCGCTACAGCCTCGACGTTGTCCCTCAGCCAACTTTCACTTTTCTTCTTTTTGAACATCCTGTCTCCTCATCAAAACTGCGCTATTCTACACGACCCCCCTTCTTCACGCAACTTGAGTTTCAATACAAAATCCTTAAACGCTTCTCCACGCTCCTCAAAGTTGGCAAACATCCCGTAACTCGCACAGGCAGGAGATAACAACACTACATCCCCTGTAGAGGCTGACTTGAACGCTTTTTTTACAGCCTCCTCCAGCGTTAATGCGAACTGAAAAGACGGTATCTCCTCACTCTCTATGTCAGAAATGGCTCCTTCTATCTCTTTCACCGCTTTCAGCATAGCCTCCCCTATTTTAAGACCCCCATCGCTTACAATTAGAACAATAGACTTTACTCTCTTAAGAATATCTTTTGCCAGTTCTTGGTAAGAAAGCCCTTTGTCGTAGCCTCCTGCAATCAACACCACTCTGCGAGCAGGATAGCAGGAAAGCGCAGCCATTACGCTTTCAGGATTCGTCGCTATCGAATCGTTGATAAATTCGACGCCGTTAACCACTGCTACCTTTTCAAGACGATGCTTTAGCGGACGAAATTCCTTTGTCGCTCTTTCTAACGCCCTCTTCATCTCTTCCCTCTCTATCTTCTGCTTTCTGCGAATAAGGAGCGAAACCGCGCATCCTAACGCAGCCGCCAAATTCAACGCATTATGCCCCACTTCTCCTTTCGCCTCCGCTCTCCAACTCTTCCCCCATTCATCGGTCGGTAGAAAATCTAACTCAACAGAAAAACTCTCTTTCTCTCCTCTTTCTCTTCGAATTTCAACAATGATTTCTCCGTCTGAAAACCCAACTTTGAGAGCAGCGTCTGTCCTTTCTTTTCCGAAATCTTTCTCAAAGATGGCAAGATTCCCTTTTACTCTTTTAGCAAAGAGATGGAAATACTTGTCGTCAGGATTCAACACGGCAAAATCATTTCTCTTCTGGTAATCAAGAATCGCCGCTTTCGCTTCGCCATACGCTTCCATCGTCTTGTGTCTGTCAAGATGGTTTGGTGTGAGATTTAAAACCGCTCCTACAGAAGGGCTTCTTTTCGTCCACCTCAACCGCTCCAACTGAAAACTTGACAACTCCAGAACTACAACTTCTTCTTGTGAGAACTTCTCGACATTCGGAAGAAGCGATTCTCCTATGTTTCCTCCCAAGTGCGCTGGTATGTCAAAGCCGTTCAGGATGTGGTGGCACAGAGCAGCGGTGGTGGATTTTCCGTTTGTGCCTGTTATTCCTATAATCTCTGAGCGGCATCTCTCAAAAAATAGGTTTATCTCTGTCGTGAGAACCGCTCCTGATTCCCGTGCAATTTTTAACATCTTGGAATCTTCTGAAACAGCAGGGTTCACCACCACAATCTGTGCTCTTTTAAAATCATCCTCTTTGTGCTCTCCTAACCGAAATTCAACATTTTTCAAATCTGAGAGGCTTCTAATGTTTAACTCTTTCTCTTTCCGTAAATCTGTTACAAGCACCGACGCCCCACGCTCAGCGAAAAACCGCACCGCCCCTTCC
>JAOAAR010000252.1 GCA_026418755.1 Planctomycetota bacterium | reverse complement strand
GGAGAGGGACGGTGATGTTTGTTGGGGTGGATTCTACTTGGCGATGGCGGTTCGGGGTTGGCGACCTCTATTTTTATCGGTTCTGGCAACAGGCGATCAGGTTTCTGGCGACCCGCGCATTGTTAGGGAAGACGAAGCAGTTCTCTCTGTCTACTGATAAAGTTCGCTATTATGCGGGGCAAACTGTTACGCTTTCCGCATTTGTACGGGACAAGGATTACGAGCCTCTGAAGGAGCCCTATCAAATGGCAACTGTTTTAGGTCCTGACGACACCCGTATCCCGTTGAAGATGGCTCTCGATGAGCGGAATCCTGGTAATTATACAGCGACATTCATACCGAAGAAGTTGGGTTTTTACAAAGCGTGGTTAGGCGGAACTGAGATAGACCCTCAAGAGGCGCTTGCTCATCAGACATTCAAGGTTGAAGTTCCTCCCCTCGAGAAGAGCAAACCTGCTATCAACGAAGCGTTTCTCAAGGAGATAGCATCTAAGACAGGAGGTTTTTATTCTCACCTGAGCGGGATAAAAGAGGTGCCAAAGCGGATAGAGTCCATAGAAGAGACTATTTCCACAGAAGTGAGTGAGCAACCTTTATGGGATAAGTGGTATGTTCTGGTCCTGTTTGCATCTCTTATAACGGTGGAGTGGGTCGCACGCAGGCTGAGGCGGATGCTATGAGAATGATTGTGGCACTTCTGTTTGTTGTCTTTCTTCTGGGTAGGGTAGAAGGAGAGGAGGAGAGGAATAGTCTAAACATTCTTTGTTTTAGAGAGCGGGAGTTTTCTTCTGTTGATGAGATGATAAAAGCGAAAAAGTATGCAAAAGCGGCGGAACTACTTCATCAACTTTTATCGGGCAAAGAGAGACTTCTACTTCCTAAGGGAGGCGGTTTGTATGTTTCGGCTGAGCACATTATACGGCAGAAAAACTATCCAGACGAGGTGAAGGAGAACCTAGCGATTCTTCAGCGGCGAGGGATTGAGGAAGCAATAAAAGCGATGAGAGAGAAACCCTCTGTAGACGAGATTCTCTCTTTGTTCGAGAAGTATCCATTCTCAGGCTACGAGGAGCAGTTACTTCTGCCTGCAGGAGACATTCTGTTTGAAAAAGGCGATCCTTATGGTGCGTTACGGTTATATCAGCGCGTGGAGAAGAGTTTCCCCGCTGCTGATAAGGATAGACTTTTTTTAAGGCTTGCATATGCCCAATGCCTTGTAGGGAACAGGCAAAAAGCGTTGGATTATGCGAATCGGTTATCAGACAATGCACCATTAGGACACGATATAACCGACCGCAACGAGTTAAGAAGAAGACTTGCAAGAATCCAGCCGATAGAATTTGAAAGGAAGGAGTTTGCCAGTCCGTGGCGAAGTGTAGCAGATTCGGTTTCAAGAGTCAGATTTCCTCTTGAGAAGAAGTTATGGGTTCGACTTCCGAATGTGGACGGGGAAGAAGAGGAAAAAAGAGAAATTGCTGCTCGCGCCTCGCCGTTTCCATCTTTCACACTCCCATTTTATCCCTCTTTCGAAGGGAATAGGTTATATGTGCCGCTCAAGAGAGGTATTCTCGAAATAAATCTTGAAGATGAGAGCAGAAGATTCTTCAGGTGCCCAAACGGAAGGAATGTGAACGATGTAGACACGCTATACTGCGTTACAGTAACGGAGAATGAAGTTTTTAGTTCGTTTCCTGTGGGCATCTGGGAGGGAGAATTTTTTCTCGGGATCCTTGTGCGTGCATCTATTGCCCAGAGGGCGGTTGCTATTTTTGACAGGAAGACAGCGAAATACAAACAGTTTCTTCACGAGTTCAGTGGTTTCAGGGAGAAGTTTGAAAAGAGAAAATGGAGTTTTCCTTCTCCGCCGGTTGTGAGGAACGAGCGCGCATACTGCGAGGTGAAGACTCTCGACAACGCCTGCACGAGTTACATAGCGGTCTTTGACTTGAAAGAGAAGAGGTTGGTAAAAGCGATTCCCCTGTGTTCAAACGGGGTTGAGTTGACGATGTTTGGTTATGCGGCGAGGGAACCTCTTTCAAGTCCGCCTGTTTCAGATGGAGAGAGTCTGTACCTTGTAACAAATTTGGGGGTAGTGTGCTGTTTTTCTTTAAGGACTGAAGAGGTTGTATGGCTGCGCGAGTATTCTCAATTGAAGATAAAACCTGCCGATGGATATCATCCGGATTATAGGATGGTTCGTTGGGCGTCTCGACCGCCACTTTTAAAGGATGGAGTTCTCATTTTTACGCCGCTTGATTCGCAGTTTGCATACGCGGTAGAAGCCGAGACAGGAGAACTTTTGTGGCAGTGGAGTTACAATACTGGCGGGATGAGTGCGAGTTCGTTAGTGGGAGTCTGCGGTGATGATGTTCTTTTCTCCGGGCAGAAGATAGGGATTGTAGGTTTAAGAAGCGGAAAACTTCGTTCGGCAGTTCCCTTACCAGGCGGGGGAGGAGTGGGGCTCGGCGCCATCGCTGATACGGAAGCGTTCATTCCATCCGGCAGGTTCGTTGCACTCTTTGATGTGAAGGGAGAGACGGTTCGGCAGGACTTGCAGCACATACCACCTGGTAATATTCTCGTTGCAGACAAATGGCTTGTTGTAGTTGATTCTAACTCGCTTTCTATCTATCAAGGGGGTGAGAAGAGAAGATGAGGAAGAAGAGATGGGTGATTGTCGGCGCTGTTTTTATTCTGCTCTTATTAAGAGAAGGGGCAAGTGACGATAGTTTAAGAGAGCGCTCTCTCACTAATAGAATAAAGGTAGCGGTTGAACGTGCTCTTTCGTATCTTGCTAGCAGGCAAGAGGAGGATGGCTCTTTCAAGGAGACAATCGGACGAAAATCGTCTGACTACTACATTGGTCATTATGACAAGAACATAGGCGTAACAGCGTTAGCCGCTATGGCATTTATGGCTTGGGGACATCTTCCAGGAGAAGGAAAATATGGAGGGAATGTTGAGCGTGCACTCAATTTCATACTGGACAACATAGACGAAAACGGGTTCATTTCTTACAGTGGTTCACGGATGTATGAGCATGCATTCGCCACTCTTTTTCTTGCTGAGGTGTATGGGATGGTTCACAGAGATGATTTGAAGGATAAATTGTGTGCTGCGGTTAGTGCAATTGAACGGGCGCAGAACAGAACGGGCGGATGGCGTTATATGCCGACATCAAAGGATGCCGACATATCAGTCACGGTCTGTCAGGTGATGGCACTCCGTGCAGCGAGGAATGCTGGGATTGCTGTTGATAAGAATGTGATTACGCGCGCTGTGGAGTATGTAAAGA
>JAOAAR010000251.1 GCA_026418755.1 Planctomycetota bacterium | reverse complement strand
AGATGTGTATAAGAGACAGAAAGAAGCCTGGAAGGAATCGTTTTTCGGGAAGATTAAGAGTGACGAGGAGTTCAGCGATTTCTTAAACTCCCTCGCCTCTGCCGGATTTACTCCGGAGAGATTTTTGAATCATCACCTTCGGATAAACGCAGGTGTCGACCTAAAAGATATGGTTTCACTGTTTGAAGGAAGTCTCGTTTTCCATCTTTCTACTCTGAATATGAAGGAGGATGATTTATCAAAAGCGGTCGAGCAGATTCTCTTATTAAGAGTCACGGATAAACAGAAGGAAGTGATTCAGAAGATTGTAGAGAATCTCACCCATTCATTTTCTAAGTCTCCGCCCTTTGGTACGAAGTTTTCGGCATCGAAGACAGAGTATAAATCGCTTTCTATAAGTTCCCTTTCGTTTGACACTCTCAAGATGCACACCACATTTTGGAGGGACTTTTGGGCATTTTCGTTTGAGGTAGAAAGTCTTAAGAGGCTGTTGGAGATTCCAGAAGGGAAAAACTTTGCGGAGGAGCCTTCTACCTGTCACCTTTCTGTTTTCTGCGATGGGAAGCGGTTAGTTGAGGGGCTGGAAGGCGCAGTTGGAGTCGGGGTGAAGGAGGCGCTTAGTGCTGTTGTGAAACTGTTTCCGCAGTTTATCTATTTTGCCGAACCAAAAGAGAAGGGGTATAAGGAGCGATTTCTCGTCAAACATTCTGATTCTCTGCCGCAGGGATTCAGAGATACTCTTAATGTTCCTTCTCAACTGTTAGCCGAAGCCGGGAGAATCTTCCTGTTTGGGCTTGTGTCGAAAGGGCACATACACGAATGGGCGGGGCTTTTTCGTCAGATGCTGGATGAGGTTTTGCGAGAGATGCCGGGAGAGAATCCGACTCAGCGCAAGCCATTAGCCGAGTTAGAGAAGACTCTTAAGTTCTCGTTTGAAAAAGAGATAGTGGAACGTATAGATGGGACGGTAGAGGTTTATGTAGTAGAGCCAGAAGGTGGAGGAGCGTTTCCTGAAATGTTCGTAGTATCCCAAGTGAAGGAGTCTGACAAGTTTGTTGAGGTTATCTCTAAGATATTCGACAAGATAAATGAGAAGGCTAACAGGGCAAAGGAAGAGAGAGGAGTCTGGTGGTGGGCGACTCCTTTTTTAAGAATCAAAAGGAGCGATGCGGGGGGTATGATTCTGTTCACAATAGATTTTGTGAGCCACAGTGGTGAGAAACTTGATTTTCCTTACACGCCGACAATTGGAATCTCCAAAGACAGAATCATATTCGGGACGCAGCCGCAGACTGTCCGCTCCGTTCTACGAGTTCTCAAAGAGCCACTGCCGATTGACGAGTCGTTTAAAACGGTTCTGAAAGCCGCAGAAGGGAAAAATCTGTTTGCCTATATCAACCTACCGAGAATCGCATCCTACGCATATAACACGGGCGTTCCTGCGCTGCGCTCGCGACTTGGAAAAGAGTTGAAAGCAAAAGGGGTTGACCTGTTGTTTCTCCCTGATGTGCGCACATTTGCCCGCCATTTCAGTCCTGTGGTAGTCAGCGCTTCTGCTGAAGGCTCTCTGTTCAAGATAGATGTTGAGACTGAACGGAGGTTCGGGTTCATCACCTCGGTCGGTGGGGTTCTTCTTTATCTTGCGCTATGTTATCTTGAGCAGTATTTTGATCCGAAATCTATAGAGTTACGCAAGTTAGCGGCGCTTGATTTGAAAGTCGTTGGAGAACTGCAAAAACTGTTCAACGCTCAAAACGAGTTCTTCAAAACAGAAAAGAGATACGCTTCTTCTCTCGAAGAACTGGTTGAGAAGAAACTCCTGCCTGAAGAGTTTCCTCAGAACTCAACTCATAAGTTTATAATTCTGGGGGCAGGAAAAGAGAAATGGTCTGCCGTTGCCAATCCGCGTCCGGAATCCGCTTTGAGACGATATTATTTCATCGATGAAACTGGGACAGTTCGAATATCTGATAATCCGCAGGTGGGTCCCCATTCACAGAAATGGGAACCGCTATCGAGAAGACAAACAGGTGTTCCTGACAGGATAGGTATCAGTAGCGGGAGGATAATAGAGCCTCCGGTAATCATTCCTGAAGGTGAGTGACAGGTCAGAGAGATGAAACTTCTGGTTGGGACGCACAACGAGAAGAAAGGTGCGGAACTGAGACGGCTTCTGAAAGGGTTGCCTGTCACTGTTTTGACTCTCTCTGAGTTGCCAGAAAAGATTCCAGGCTGTGAAGAGACAGGCGAGACTTTTCTTGAGAATGCTTCGGCAAAAGCGATTTATTACGCAAGTGAGACAGGGCTTCTCTGTGTTGCTGATGATTCGGGACTCTGTGTAGATGCACTGAACGGCGAACCTGGTGTGAAATCTGCAAGATACGCAGGACCTGAACAGAACGATGCCGCAAACATTGCGCTTCTCCTTGAAAGGATGAAGGGTGTTCCCTCTGAGGAGCGGGATGCACATTTCGTCTGCGCGATTGCTCTGGCGAAACCTGGCAAACTCTTGTTCACCGTGCAGGGAGTCTGCTACGGACAGATTACATTTGAGCCACGAGGTGATAATGGTTTTGGCTACGACCCTGTATTCGTTCCCCATAACAGGACTCAGACATTTGCGGAGATGAAACCCGAAGAGAAGGACAAGGTGAGCCATCGCGGACGGGCGCTACTCGCTTTTCGCGACCGTTTCATCCACTTCGTTCTGAATGTTAAAAAGCACCCGACATCAGATTAGAATCCTTAGATAGACGCCGCCTTTCTCTTTGACCGACACAGCAGCGAAAGAAGGAGTCAAAGAGGAGAAAGAAGGTTTTTGGTGACTTGACAAGAGCAATATGTTAAAATTATGGATAAAAGAGAAGGAGAAAAATGAAATGGCTTTTTTAGTGAATGACGAGAATTTTGAGGAAGAGGTGCTAAAGAGCGAGATTCCTGTAATGGTAGATTTTTGGGCGGAATGGTGCCCACCGTGCAGGATGCTTTCTCCACTGATTGATAAACTTGCTGAGGAGTATAGAGGAAGAATTAAGGTATGCAAGTTCAACGCTTCGGAAGCGACTGATATTACGCAGCGTTACGGCATAAGCGCGGTTCCAACTCTGATTCTTTTTGAGAATGGCAATGAAGTTGAACGGCGGGTAGGAGCGTTACCGGAAAGCAAGTTGCGAGAATGGCTCGATAGATACTTGTAGTTGAAACGTTTTTTTCTCATTGAGCGTTTCATAGTTCTATATAT
>JAOAAR010000250.1 GCA_026418755.1 Planctomycetota bacterium | reverse complement strand
GCAGGAGGGTGTATGTTCCGCCGAATCCGCAGACATTGATTGCGTTGGGTGCTGCTGTTGTGGCGAGGAAGAGGGCAGAAGGGAGTAGGAATAAAGATGAAATTGAAGGTTAGTGGGTTGTTTTTTTTATTGTTGTTTTCTTGCTGGGGTGGTGAAGAGAGGTTGGTTGTGTTTTATGCGCCTTGTTACTCTCCGATATTTGATGGACTACGGGATGAGTGTGAGAAGGTGTTGGGGGTGAGGATAGTGAGCGAGACGGACGGGAGTCTTATGTTATGCCGCAAGGTGTCGGAGTTGGGAAAGGAGTGTGACTTGTTGATGGTGTCTGACAGTGAGGTTTTGAAGGAGGTGGCTGGGGGGTGGTGCAGGTGGCGGCTTGATTTTGCGAGTGATGAGGTTGTGATTGGGGTGGGTGTGAGGGCGAGGAGGGTGGATGAGGCTGAGAGGGATTGGGTTTCGGTGTTGGTGAGTGGAGATGTGCGGTTTGGAAGGGTTGATGAGAATCTGGGTCCTGCGGGATACAGGACGCTTCTTGTGTGGGCGCTTGAAGAGAGGAGGAGAGGGGTTTCGGGGCTGGCGTTGCGTCTTAAGGAGAGGTGTGTTACGGTGGTGGAAGATGCGGGGCGGTTGGCGGCTCTTCTTAAAGTCGGAGGAATAGATTACGGTTTTCTATATCGGACGCTCTGTCTTGAATATGACATTCGTTACATTGAGTTGGACAGGAAGGTGAACTTGGGGTCTCAGGATGAAGACTACGGGGGGGTGGAGGTTTCTTTTAAGAAGTTGAAGGCGGGTGAGGAGCAGATTGTGAGAGTGAAGGGGAGTGCGATAACATATGGTTTAACCGTTCCTGAGGGTGCGCGGAATCGAGAGAAGGCGATTGCTCTCATAAAGTATCTACTTACAGAAAGGAGAGAGAGTTTTATATCAAAGGGGTACAGGTTTTTCAAGCCGAGGTTTTACGGGACGAGGGAGGAGTATGAGCGGTTTGCGGGGTTTGCTGAGTATGCAGGGGAGTTCTGATGGAGGAGGGGGCAGGGGGGCGGAGGGGTGAAGGCGCTGCCTTTGGTGGTTTTTTTGCTCCATTTTGTTCTTCATATCCTACTGGGTGTTGCTGGCTGGCTTGAGGTTTTTGAACTTTTCAATCTGATGCTGCTTGTGGCTAACTTTGTCATTTTCATTCTAATCGGTCGCGGTAAGGTACCTCTCTTGGAAGGAATTGGAGTGATGACGGTGGTTGTGAGCCACGCCACTGTGGGTCAGAAGATAGCGCCTGATTCGCTCACCAGTGGCACAATTCTTATGGTTAATATTCTTGTTCTTTATGTGGGGTTCAAGGTGTTTAAGGAATTGTCGTTGTTCCATTGTGTTGCTTTTGTAGGGAGTTACTTTCTCCTTTTTCTGCTTTTTATTGTCTTGATGAGGAATGCTGAGGCGTTGTTTCTTCTTTCTCTTTTGGGGCTTGTTGCTGTTGTTAGGAGTTTTAGACTTCTCGCTTATTTTTGGTGCATTGTTGTCTCTTTCTCATTTTGTCAGCCGTACGCTTGGGAAGCGGTTTTGTTCTCTTTTTTGGCTTTGAAGATTCTCTTTTCGGCGAGGGATAGGGTGTCTTCTCCTGTGGCGCTTGTTTTTCTTGGGTGCGGTCTTGTATTTCTGTTCTTTGTTCTTCTGCCAGTGGCTGTTCTTGTGTTGGGAGAAAGTCCTCACAGTATGATGAACATACTGAAGGATTCGAGAATTCGCAGTGCAATTTACCTGACAAGTATGACTGCTACAATTTCGACTCTTATTTTGGCGGTATTCTGCATTCCTTTGGGGTATGCTATTGCACGGCAGGAGTTTTTCGGCAAGTCTTTGCTTCTTTCGCTCATAGATATTCCTGTGGTTATTCCGCAGTCTGTTGCCGGTATAGCGCTGGTGAAACTTTTCGGAAGACAGCAGTTTTTGGGGGAAGCGTTGTATAGTATCCTTGGAGTTCAGTTTGAGAATACGGTTCTCGGGATAATTCTGGCGCAGGTTTTTGTGGCGATGCCGTTTATAATGAAGACTTCCATAGCGGCGTTTGAGGCGGTGCCGGAGAGGTTGGAGATGGCTGCACGGGTTCTTGGTGCATCGTCATTTGAGTCGTTTAGGAGGGTTGCACTTCCTCTTGCTGCGAGGGGGTTGTTTCTTGGCTGTGTGATTGCGTGGGCGAGGGCGGCAGGCGAGTTCGGAGCGATTTTTTTCATCGCGCCGTATCCGGAGACAGCGCCTGTTGCTGCTTATAACCGTTTCTCCAGTGTTGGGCTTGTTGAGACGACTCCTCTTGTTGCCACGCTTCTTCTTTACTCGCTTGCTATGTTCTTTCTTTTGCAGGTTACATCAAGATTGATTCGCTCTTTACGGCAGAGAGGAGAGCGCTGATGGGCGCGCATTTTCAGATTACGGATTTGCAATGCATGGCGGGTGATTTCAGATTAGGTCCTCTTTCGCTTGAGATGGAGAGGAACGACTACCTTGTGCTTCTTGGTCCGACGGGTTGTGGTAAGACGACTCTGGTCAAGTGTATTGTTGGGGCGGTGAGGACTGAGGGGGGGGGATTTTTTTGGGGGGACGGGAGATAGGGGTTATGCCGCCACACAGAAGGAGAATTGGCTATGTTGCGCAGGTAAACGACTTGTTTCCGCATTTAAGCGTGGAGGAGAACATCTCGTTTGGTCTTAAATATCAAAGAATGAGCAAGGAGGAGAGGAGGGCGAGGGTAGAGAGATACATTTCGCTTATGGGGTTGGAGGGGATGGCGCATCGTTGTGTTGGTGGGCTTTCCGGTGGGGAGTCGAAGAAGGTGGCTCTTGCTCGCAGTCTTGCGGTCGAGCCTGAGTTGTTGTTGTTAGACGAGCCGTTGGGGATGCTTGACCATAATCAGCGCAAAGAGTTGTTGGGGGTTCTGAAGACGGTTCATCAGCAGTTGAAGACGACGACTATTCATATAACGCACGACAGGCGCGAGGCGTGGGGGATTGCTCAAAAGTGTGCGGTGATGAGTGGAGGAAGAATCCTGCAGGTGGGGACGGTGGCGGAGGTGTTTCGGGCGCCGAAGAGCAGATTTGTTGCCGAGTTTCTTGGCAGCGGTAATCTGTTCAGGGGGGTTTTCAGGGAAGGAGAGGTACAGATTTCAGGAGTTGTGCTTTCGGTTCGGAAGGTCCCTTCTTTCCGTGAGGGGTGGGTGGTTGTTCGTCCGGAGCAGATTTCACTTGTTCGAGAAGGGGGGAGTTTCAGGGTATCAGGGGTCGTCAAATCTTTGCACGATTTTGGTGAATACATAG
>JAOAAR010000249.1 GCA_026418755.1 Planctomycetota bacterium | reverse complement strand
GCCAGACGGAACGAGTATGCGAATGCGCTCAAAAAAGCAGAAGAGAAGTTCAAGGAAGTGGAGCAACTGGATGCAGAGAAGAAAGGAGGGTTTGCGGACAGAATCGAGTTTTACCGCCTTGTAGGGAAGATGTCTGAGAAAGGGGATATAAGGAGTAACTCCGATGCAGCAAAGGAGATTGCGTCTGAATGCTCTTCTTTTGCAGAAAAGTTTGGTGAAAGCGAGTTTGCCCCAACTACGCTCTTCTGGGCAGGCTATTCCTATTTCTTCGCCAAAGAGTATAAGAAGTCTCTCGAAAAACTGGAGAAGTTGCTGAAGGATTATGGAGATACATCGGTTGCTTATCAGGCAAAGAGGTTCAAAGAGCAAGTTGAGAACAAGTTGAAAGAAGAAGAGAAGAAAGAAGAAGAGAAGAAAGAAGAGGAGAAAAAGGAGGGAGGGGGTTAATTTCACTAAGGAGGGAGTTTTAAGCAAGTATGGAGGAGAACAGAGACTCCAAAGAGAAGGAGAAGGCAGTTTCTTATGATTCCTTCTGTGAGGAGGAGATTTTAAAGGCGCTAATGAGTGGAGCCGGGCTTGATGAAGAGAAGGCTCGGCAAGCGATAAGTGTATTTAAAGAGGCTGTGAAAAAAGCGCTTATCTCTGGCAAGCGCGTCGTTTTGCCCGATTTCGCTTCATTCTATGTGACGGAGCAGAAGGCGAGTATATGCCGTGACCCTCAAACGGGGGTGCGTTATATAAGTCCTGCGAGAAAAGTGTTAACTGCGAGCGTAGAAGGAAAGTTCAAAGGAGAGATAGAAGCGAGCAAGTTGGCAAGCATTCTGCTTGTTGTTCCGAGGAACGACCCGTTTGCCAAAGTGGTTGACTTTCATTTTTCGCGTGTTGGCTGGCGTGTTTTCACCCTTAACTCTCCCGAGGAATGTTTAAAGAAGTTGAGTGAGAGTGAGCCGTATTTGTGCATCGTGGATTATGCGCTGGATGGTGCCCCTCAACTCGTAAAAGAGATAAAATGTAACATTCGAACTTCAATGATTCCTGTTATAGTGTTATTCCCGCGCGGCAAAGACCCGGAACGGGCGGAGAACTTGCGCATCTGCGGCGACGAGCATCTCGCGGAGCCTTTTGAAGTTTATACTCTTTTGACCTTGGCGGAAAGCGAATTGGCTCGTCTTACCGAAGAAGAGGTAATCTTCAGACAACAGTTCTGTATACAGCTTCCGACGGACGAAGGAAATATCGAGGAGAGTTGCACACTTCTCTCGGAGATGTTTAGAATCAGCGGGATGAAGGAAGAAGGACAGGTTGCATTAAACGCCGCGGTGCGAGAAGCGCTTCTCAACGCTGCTCAGCACGGCAACCGCTATGACAGAAACAAACAGATACGAGTCCTTTACCTTCTGGACAGAGAGAAGGTGACGGTTGTTATAAGCGATGAGGGAGACGGATTCGATTACAATTTTTATTTGGCGAAGAGTGAGATAGGGGATGCTGTGAGCGCTGCAAGGGAACGATACCAGCAAGGACGTTTGGGCGGACTGGGGATAATGCTTATGAGCCGTTGCGCTGATAGACTGGAATACAACGATAAAGGCAACTCAATCACCCTTACCAAATACATTGAAAGAAGACCTGAAACAAAAGATGAAAATGAAGAAAAGAGCGTGATGCCCCGTTCTTCCGAGGAGACTGTCGTTGTATCTTCCGAAATCGGTGATTCTACACTAATCCGCTCTGATGAGACAAGAGGGCAACGGAGAAAGCGCGCCACACGTCGCCGCATCCGCTGACGCTTCCTCAAGATTCCTCACTTACAAGTGACGGTAGACAATGTAAAGTTTTGCCCCGTCAGAACCTTTACGAATTGTTTTTTTCTTTTCAACTTAGTCAACCGTTTGTATAGAATTTTGGTCAAGTTCAGGATTTAAGGAGCAATCTGATGGCGGTCAGAGAGATTCTTACTTATCAGATGGTTCGCCCTCGGTCAAAGGACAAAGATACAGGAAAAGTGACGGAAGGTTTGCTTGAAAGGAAGACGATTCCGGTTCCACAACTGAAGGAAGGAGAAGTCTTGGTCAAAATTGCGGGTTGTGGTGTATGCCACACGGATTTGGGCTATTTTTACGAAGGCGTTCCGACTGTTAGCAAACCACCGCTTACCCTCGGACACGAAATAAGCGGAGTCGTGATTGACGGCGACAAGAAATGGTTGAACAAAGAAGTCATCATTCCTGCCGTGATGCCGTGCAACAAATGTCCTATCTGTAAGAGCGGTCGAGGTAATCGTTGCCTTGCTCAAAAAATGCCGGGTAATTCGCTCGACATCTACGGAGGTTTCTCGAGCCATATAGTTGTTCCTTCAGAGGACTTGTGTGAGGTTAAAAACCGCGGTAAGACTCCACTTTCACATCTTGCGGTTGTGGCGGATGCGGTGACTACGCCATATCAGGCGGCGAAAAGGGCAGATTTAAAAGAAGGAGATAGAGTGATAGTGATCGGTCTTGGGGGAGTTGGAAGTTATATGGCGCAAATAGCAAAGGCGCTCGGTGCGGGTGTTGTTGTTGGAGTTGAGCGAAAAGAAGAAAGATTGAACAAGGCACTTCAGTATGGCGTTGATTTTGGAATATACTCTCAAGATAAAGATATAAAAGCGATTCGTGATGAGTTCAGAAATATCTGCAAGCAGAAAGACCTACCGCATAACTGGGGCTGGAAAATCTTCGAATGTTCAGGAACGAAGATAGGACAAGAGATAGCGTTAGATTTACTTTCTTTTGTCGGTAAGTTGATAATTATTGGATTCACTATGGAGAAAGTAGAATACAGCATTTCAAGGCTGATGGCGTTCGATGCCGAGATGATTGGAACTTGGGGATGTTTGCCGAAGTACTATCCTGAAGCGCTTAAACTCGTATTAGAAAGTAAGGTTCAGATTGAACCGTTCGTTGAGACAAGACCGATGTCGAGGATTGTGGAGACATTCGAGGAAGCCCACAGCGGCAGACTCACAAAACGCATTGTCCTCGAACCCGACTTCTAACATCTATAAATCCTCGGCTGCTGTATGCATAACAGGTAGCACTGCTTGAAATGGGGCAAATGATAGGGGGAAAAAACTGATATTAAATTACAAAAAGGTTTTTTATAGGAGGGATTGAGATGGCAGGTATTGATTGGTTGCCGAGAGAGGCAGAGTTGAAGAACCATTATCCGTTCGGTGATGAGCATTTTTCGAAAGAGGCGCCAGGCATCATCTACGAAAAACGCCCACTACTTGACGCTTCGGGGAAACCTGTTGACAAACTCTACTC
>JAOAAR010000248.1 GCA_026418755.1 Planctomycetota bacterium | reverse complement strand
ACGCATACTTCACCCGTTTATGCCGTTTGTGACCGAATATCTGTGGGACAAACTTTATGAGGCATCCGCCTTGACGAAGCCAAAACTCTCGCTTAAGCACTACATCACTCTTGAACCTTCTTTGATGATTGCGCCGTTCCCTAAAGCAGACAAAAGGCTTATTGACGAAGATGCGGAAGAATCGGTCTCTGCTCTTATGGAAGTGATTCGAGGAATTCGACAAATCAAGTCACGGTTTGGGTTGAATCCGAAGATGAATGTACCTGTGGTTATTGCCTCGGAAGATGAATCGCTTCTTGAAAAGTTTAAAAGAGAAGAAGAGTTCATGAAACTGATGGCTTTTGTAAGCGATGTGAGTTATACGAACAAAACGACCCGCCCTATAGGGGCAGCAAGCGAAGTTGTGAAAGGAGGAAGAATCTTTGTTCCTCTTGCAGGACTTGTAGACATTGAAAAGGAGAGAGAAAAGACAAAGAAAGAACTGGCTCAAAACGAAGAACGAATTGAGAGGTTGGAAGCGCTTCTCTCAAAAGAAGAGTTTTTAAAAAATGCGCCGCCAGAGGTGGTTGAGAAGCAACGCACATCATTGGAAGAAGCAAAAAGAAGAAAGGAGATTCTAAGAACAGCGTTGGATGAACTCTCTACTTAGGTTTGGTAACGGTTTTTGAGATTTCTTCCCGTATCCTTGTGACTCCCTCGATTATCTTACGCAGTCGGGCGACAAACTCAGCAACTGTCGTCCACTTGGTAGCAAGGTCAACTATCTCTCGTATCTTTGCAATGATTTCGTCTTGAGTGACTACCACATCCGCAAATCGGGTGTCAAGAGAAGGAGCGTTCAGGTTTTCCCTCAACTCGTTTAACTTCCTCGCAGCTTCAGGTGAAAGAGTGGTGGCAAGTGTGCCTAACCGCTCCCCCAAATCCTTAAGATAATCAAACGATTCTTTTGTCCCGATTCTGTTCATCTGCATCCCTTCTACGACGCTCGAAACCGTCTCTTCACAGAGACGCAGTCTACTTGTAATGTCCCGCTGCTCTGCCTCATAATTCCGCAACTCGCTTCTTGTCTCGTCACTGACTTGTTTCTTCTTTGAGGCAATCTCTTCGCCAAGACTGTGCACACTGTCGCGAACTATTGTCTGTTTTTTGAGTATGTCAAGAAGGCTCTCTCGCATTCGCGAAATCATACGAGTATAATCGTTCTCCAACTCTTCTACAGTCACAATCGTTATACGGAAGTAACTCGATTCGGCAGGTTTGGTATGAGTCTCGCAAAAATCCCATGCCTGTGCATAGTAAACCACCTCGTCGCCAGGTTTTGCCTTCGTCTCTTTCTCCACATCAAATGAATACTCGAGCACCACCTCTCGTTGCTCTTTGTATGATTTCTCCTCAAACGCTATCGTCTTCGGCTCCGTCTTTATATGTTTCTCTTGCTCCTTCTGGCAGTAATGAATCAGTTTCACATCTTTTATACCATAGTCGTCTTTTACACGGATGCGTATAGGAAGAACCCCCTTTTCACTCATACGGAGAGAACGCCCCGGCAACTCAAACTTTATATCAGGTAGAGAGTCGCTTGACACATTCAGAGTAAATGTCTCAGGTTTGTGATTGGTGAAGTTGTCAAACCCTTCCTTGTCAGTCAGTTTGAAGTAGAAAGAGACGGATTTAAGAGCCCTGAGTCTGCCGCGGAATTTGATTCCATCAGTCAGCCTGTCAGATGAGAACAGATTCTCTCCAGAAATGTTGGTTATGTTCACAAGTTCTGCATAACGGAGCGGTTGACTTGCTGTCGCCTCAAACTCGACCTCCGAGTTCTCTACAACTGAAAGAGAACTTCTTTCAATCGGCTTATCAGGCGGCGTCTTCGGTAAGTTTGTATAAGCAGGTGGGTGTATCCAGAACGCTATCTGTTTGATGAAGGGACGCGTCCTCACATCAACACGAATGTATCCGCTCTCAGGCTCTCTTGCATCCCCTCCCTCGACAAAAAACATTAACGGCTCAACCACATTCTCAAACTTCTTGATGAATTTCTTTGCACCATATTTCTGCATAGATGAAGACTCCCAGTAGTCCTGATTTTCGCTCTTGGAATAGATGGTAACCACCTCAGGGTCTCTTCTACCAATGGAAAGAACAGTTATTTCAAGATTGTCGCCTTTGGCTATAACCTTTGGGTGGTTCTCGATTTTTAAGCGGTAGTACTTGGGCCACGAAGGGGCAGAAAAAGGAGAGAAAAAGCGCAGAAACCATAGATTCGCTACCTCGGGATAGTTGGAGATGTAAAGCCCACTTGCAAACATAACAAGAGCCACGAGAAGCCAAACTTTCAAAGGACGGATTATGTTCGCAACACCCTGGAATCGCATCTCTTTTACCATATGAGCCGTCTTCTCAAGAGTCAACTTGACCAGTTCCTCGGAGTTGAAAAATCCTTCGTTTTCGCCGTATCTGACCAACTGGATAGAGGAAATGAGTGCGCTCTTCAATTGGGGATATTTCTCTTCGATTGCCAACGCTACAGCGTCGTCAGACAACCGTTTGAGCGCTTGCGAGACGACCAATTTTATAAACACATAGACGATGAGTGCAAAAGAGAGAATCGAAAGAATCAGCCGCATCACAGCAGGAAGAGGCGCAGCCCAGTCAAAAAGAAGCGTAACAAAAGCACAACCCAAGGCAACAAGAATCAACCAAGCAAGGCCGTAGGATAGGTTGCATAATGCTATCAGCAACTTGAGCCGTCTTATTGGAGCAAGAATCACTTCCAAAGCCATATCTCTCAACCTCCTAACTCATCTCTGAAATATGGGCAGATACTCATTCGGAAGCCCTAATATGAGAACCGCCATCGCCGTCGCATAATTGGGACCCACAACATCCTCCCAGCGCCCGTCTGGATATTGCCCATTAAGGAGTTCGTTCGCTATGCGCTGATGCCACTTCTCCCACATCTTACCTCCCTCTTGATAGAGAGCCTGAACAGCATAATAGTGAGCGTAAAAGTATTCGAATGTGTCACGCATCCAGCGTGCAGGAGGAGACCCTGATACAACAAAAGAATCGTAAAGGTATTTTATACCTTTCTTCACCTCAAGGCTATCATAAAGCCCCGCCCCTTGAAGCGCAACAACCCCGGCTGCTGTCAACGCAAAGGAACGGCGGGAGAGTATCCTGTTGCCTTCAGAATCGTATATCTGATAGTAAAATGAACCATCACCACTCGCGCTTTTCTTTACATACTCCACAGCTGTCTCTTATACACATCT
>JAOAAR010000247.1 GCA_026418755.1 Planctomycetota bacterium | reverse complement strand
AGCGGAAGATTCGGTATTTGATTTTTTGCTCGGTTGTGAAGGGAGCGGCGTTTGATGTAGAGGGGCGGATGGTTGATTTGAAGGATTACAGTGTAAAGCAGAAGCACAGAGTCTTTGTCGAAACGGTTCGTGATGTTGAGCGGACTGCTGAGATGCTTGGCGAAGTTCTTGTTTTGGATGACACACACAAGGAGATATATTTCATTTTAAGGAAGGCGCGGTTTGCAGACAAGTTGGAAGAGTCTGTGAGATATTTCAACGAGGCGTTCAAACTGGACAGCAAAGACGACTCGGTTCTCAAATTCAGAGAAGAGTTAACGGAGCGCATCGTTTCTGAGGCGTTAAAAAGGGGTGAGGAGAAGAGGTATTACGAGGCTGAAAGGCTCCTTGAACTTGCGAGAGGGTTTGCTCCCGATGCAAGTGTTGTGAAGGAGTTGCCATCTGCAATGGTTTCAGAGATGATTGTACAAGCGCAGGCGGCGATTGCTGAGGGGCGGTTACAGGATGCGCGTGCTATTGTTGAAGAGGCGCTCAGATTTGACCCTGATGATGAGAGGGCGAAGAGACTGGAAGAGAGTTTGAAAAAAGAGTTAGAGAGGAAAGAGAAGTTTGAAGGGGCGATGGTGTCTGCGCGAAAGGCATTGGATGAGGGGCGTTACGAGGAGGCAGTGAAGGCGGCAGAAGAGGCGCTTAAACTCAAACCTGACGATGAAGGAGCAAAAGAGATTGCCGCGACAGCGAGGCTGATAAAACAAGTGAAAGAAGCATCCAGTCTGATGGATGAGAGCGAGAAAGAGTTGTACGCTGCCAGAGCATTGCTTGAAGAAGCAAAAGCGACTTTCGAGAGAATGAAGGAATTGTTCAACAGGAGCCTTATCAAGAAGGCGGAGATGGATAGAGCGGAGGCGAACTTAAACGGTGCGAAGGAGCGGCATAGAAAGGCGGAAGAGAGGTTGGTGGAGGTCAAGGAGACGGCTCTTAGGGCGGCTTCTGAACTGTTGAGCAGGAATGCCAATGATGTGGATGCGAGGAACCTTCTCAGGAAACTGAGAGGGGTGAAGGATGAGTGGAAGCAGTTTCAAAAATTGGGCAGATTGGGAGAGGGTAGTACTTTTTCAGTTGCATTTAGTCCTGATGGCAAGATGCTCGCTTCGGCAGGGGAAGAAGGTGTTATCAGACTCTGGAATCCTAAGACTGGCGAACTGTTGAAAGAACTTAAGGAAGAGGAGAAAATCTCGATTTATTCAGTTGTTTTCAGTCCAGATGGTAAGTTACTTGCTTCTGCGAGTGGTGAGAATCTAATCAAACTCTGGGATATTGAAAAGGCGGAAGTGACACGCGCGCTTGAAGGGCATACAGACACGGTCTTTTTGCTTGCTTTTAATCCGAGCGGCGGACAGGTGGCGTCAGCGAGTTGGGATGGCACCGTCAAAGTTTGGAATCCGCAGACAGGTGAATTGTTACACTCTTTTGAAGAGCATACAGGGGCGGTTATGTCTGTATCTTTCAGTGCAGATG
Organism: Planctomycetota bacterium; assembly: GCA_026418755.1. Lineage (GTDB taxonomy): Bacteria > Planctomycetota > SKW154 > SKW154 > SKW154 > SKW154. Next base: position 1,824 of record JAOAAR010000247.1, on the reverse strand, counting down.
GGAAGATGCTGGCTTCTGCAAGTGTAGATGAGACTGTTAAACTATGGAATCTTGAAACGGGCGGATTGTTGCGCACATTGGAGGGACACACAGGACCTGTTGTGTCGGTTGCATTCAGTCCTGACGGTGAGTTACTCGCTTCGGCGAGTGGTGATAAGACAATCAAAATTTGGGAGACTCGAACGGGAAAACTATTGCGCACGCTGGAGGGGCATACGGAGTCGGTAGAGGAGATTGTCTTTTCCCCTGACGGTGAGATTTTGGTTTCAGTGGCGGAAGATTCGACGGTGAGAATATGGGATGTTTGGACGGGCAAGCATTTGCGCACGCTGGAGGGGCATACAGGGGCGGTGAATTCTGTTTCGTTCCGTCCTGATGGCAAGATGGTGGCAACAGGAGGTGTAGATGGGGTGTTTTTGTGGGGGCTTGAAGGGGAAGTAGAGGAAAGGGAGGTTCCTCCTGGAAAAATTGAGGAGGTAGAGGGTGGAAGGCGGCTGCACACTGGTCATACGAAACCCATTTTTTCGGTGAGACGGAGTCCGGACAATACATTGTTCGCTACGGCGAGCGAAGATAAGACAATCAAAGTATGGAGAAGCACTGGGAAGGAACTTTATACGCTTGAAGGGCATACAGAGGCGGTCATTGCGGTGGCGTTCAGCCCTGATGGTAAGATGCTGGCATCGGCGAGTGACGATAAGACTGTTCGTCTGTGGGATGTGAATAGAAGGGAGTGTTTGCGGGTTATAAGAGGGCACAGCGATATGGTTAAGTCGGTGGCGTTAAGTCCCGATGGTAAGATATTGGCATCGGGGAGCAGGGATGAAGTGAGAATCTGGGACCCGCAGACAGGAGAAGGCATTAAGAAACTGGAGCATTCAGGGTTTGTGCCTGCGATTGCATTTAGTCCTGATGGCAAGTTGTTTGCGACGGTAGATAGCGAAAGCAAGACAGTGCGGTTGTGGGATGCTCAGAAGTGGGAACTTGTTCGCAAGTTTGGTGAACATCAGGAATTTGTTGCTTCGGTGGTGTTCAGTCCTGATGGTAAGACTCTTGCGACGGCGGGGGTGGACGGTGTAATACGTTTGTGGAACATTGCGAGTGGAGCGTGTGTTCGCGAGATAAAGGGGCATAGCCAGCCTATCGCTTCGATTGCGTTTTCTCCGTCGGGCTTGTTACTGGCTTCGGCAAGCGTTGACAAGACTGTGGCGGTGTGGAACATCCAGAGTGGTGAACTTTTGAGGAGGTTTGAAGGACATACCGGGTTCGTTTTTTCAGTTGAGTTTTATTCTAACGGCGATAGGTTTCTCTCTGCGGGTGCTGATAGGACGGTCATTCTTCGTGTGACTCCTGAGTTGTTGGAGAAGGGCGGTGTAGGAGAAGAGAAGAAAGGCGAGTTCAAAATATTGCGCACTTTAAGCGGTCATGAGCAAGGGGTTTACTCTCTCTGTTTCAGCCCTGACGGTCGAACGCTTGCATCGGGCAGTTTTGACCAGACAATCAAACTTTGGGATGTGGCAACCGGGAACGAACTCCGCACGATAAGAGGGCATACGGACGCTGTTTATTCGGTGCGCTTTCGTCCGGATGGCAAACTGCTGGCATCAGCAGGTAACGACAACACGATTCGATTATGGAACCCTCAGACGGGAGAACTTCTGCGTACGCTTCAAGGACATACTTCGAGTGTTATCTCTGTGGCATTTAGTCCTGATGGTAAAATCCTCGCTTCTGCTGCGATGGATGAAACTGCACGGCTCTGGAACCCGGAGACGGGAGAGTTGCTGCACACGCTTAAAGAGCATAAGAGTTCGGTTTTTTCAG
>JAOAAR010000246.1 GCA_026418755.1 Planctomycetota bacterium | reverse complement strand
GGATTACTTGTCCCGAAATAGACATCGTATGAAGTAGCACGCGCCGCCGCCCCCCAACTCAATACCTTTGTAATCGGCACATTCGTTGCGCCGTCCGCAGGGTCTGGTCCTGCTACCTTGTCAGGCGGAGTGGCAGGCACACTCTCCGTCGTAAATCCCCACAAATCTCCTTTCGTCGTTCCCACAGGGTTCTTGCTATCAATCCGCCAATAATATGTGGTATTGTAGTCAAGGTTGCCAGGAGGGTCATAACTCAAACCCGCTTGATTCCCTTTAAATTCAGCATAAGAATTATCCGCATTCGCAACCATCAGTGGATTCGTTCCAAAATAGACATCGTATGTTTCCGCTCGCGCTGCCACATTCCACGACAGAACCTGTGTTACGGGAACATTTACCGCACCGCTTGCAGGTACTGGTCCAGTCACCTTGTCAGGCGGAGTTGGTGGTACATTCTCCGTCGTAAAACTCCATACATCACCTTTTGTTGTCCCTATACCGTTCTTACTGTCAATCCGCCAGTAATATGTCGTCTGATAAAAAAAGTTTCCTACGGGGTCGTATATCACTCCACTTTGATTCCCTTTGTATTCAGGAGATGTAGTCGTTGCATTCTCCACCGCCGCCTGATTCGTCCCTATATAAACATCGTAAGAAGTGGCTCTCTTTGCTGCCTCCCACCACAAAATCTGCGAAATCTCCACATTCGTTGCACCGTCTGCAGGATGAGGGTCAGTTACTTTATCAGGTGCAGATGTCGGAACCCCTTCGGTCGTAAATCCCCATAAATCTCCCTTTGTTACTCCCACAGTGTTCCTTGAATCAATGCGCCAGTAATAAATGGTGTCGTAACTCAGATTGCTGCCAGGCGACGGGTCGAACATTGTGAATGGAGTATTGCCCGCGTATTCGGGCGATGTGGTCGTCGCTGCTGCTACCGCCGTCGCACTCGTCCCGAAATAGACATCGTAAGAAGTAGCCCGCGCTGCCACTCCCCAACTCAAATTCTTCGTAACAGGCACATCAACCGCATTCTGAACAGGTCTCGGATTGCTCGCTTTTGCAGGAAGAGACTCCACAGTATGTTTTTTCTTTTTTCCGCCGAGACCGAAGAGTGTAGCAGCAACAGAAACAGGTCCTACCGGTCCACACGATGAAAGCAAAAACAGACAAACAAACAGAAGAATCGCTTTTCTCATCTTTTAATCCTCCTCCCTTATTTCTCTTCTTTTACGCAGCGGAATCCGACATAAGGCGGTCGCGAATCAAGAGGCAGTCTCTCGGAGAAGCGAACTCTTGCTGCTTTATGCTCACTGTCAATGAAATTGCCACCTTTCACAAGAGCCTGCTTATCTTTCACAGTCGCTGTCCATTCACTTACATTTCCTCCCATATTTACAACGCCAGAAGGGCTTACATCTCCAAAATCTTTTTTCACATCCACCAACTTGCCTGTTCCTATTGTTCCAACTCCTTCCTTGTCATCATCTCCCCAAGGGTACTCCAGAATTTTTCTGGCAGAGGCGTCCCAGCCTGCTGCCACTTCCCATTCTTCAGCGGTTGGTAGCCGCTTACCTGCCCATCTTGCAAATGCTTCGGCTTCATACCAACTCACTCCGCGCACAGGTTCGTCCGCTGTACCATGAGGATAAGTGCCGTTGCGCCAGAAAGAAGGACCAGGTTTCCCTGTTGTGTCAACGAATCTCTCTGCCAACGACCATCCCTCTTCGCTCCAGAACTTTTTCTCTCTGTATCCCCCAGCGTCTATAAACTCTTTGAACTGGGCATTACTTACTTCATACTTTTCGAGATAGACTCCTGCGGAAAGTCTCGTTTGTCGGAGAGGGTTTTCGTCAAACGGTTCACTACTTCCCACAGTAAAATCACCTTTAGGCAGCGGGCAAAAGCCTAACTCTTTATATGCTTCATCACGCAGACGAAGAACTCGGCTTTCTGCATCAGAAAGCGGTATAGTCTCGATTCTTTTCAAAGTTTCTCTGCACCATTCGAGCGCCTTTTGCGGATTGTTTTTCAAGAGCGTATTGTTTGTCTCATACTCTGACTGAAAAGCACTCCTTTTCGCATCCCTTGCGCTTATCTCTTTTTCAATCTGTTCCAATCGTGTCTTCGCGCGTAGGCGAATGCTTACCATCCCCTTCTCAACATACTTGCGGTAAATATCTCGCGCATTTTCAAGATAGCCGTTTTTGTAATACTCCTCTGCCTGCAAAGAGTCGTTTTCAAATGCGGTGCGATGTTTTCGCGCCTCTGCATTTGCCGCCGTCCACTTAACCTTCGCCACTTCCGCTACACTCTTCTCTTTCACTTCGCAATACTTTGCATAAAGTTCAACCGCGCTCTCGTAGTCTCCCTCGCCCTCCTTTACGCTTCCTTCCTCAACGACCTTCACCCACTTATCCTTCAACTCTTTTACCGCTTCTTCCATCTTTCTCTGAGCAGTGAGCAAGGAGAGTTCGTTTTTGCGGGAATCTTCCTCGCTCAAGCCCTTTTTGACTGTCTCAAAAATCTTGTTCCATTCTCCTAAGGCCGCCCTGGCGCTGTCAAAGTCAAACGCCAAGAAGTCCTTCTCAAAATCCTCTTTCAACTCGTCCAAATGCTTTAGCGCCTCCTGCCTATACTCTGCTATCTTTCCCTTCAACCGCCCAGAGATGCTTGTAAGTTTTTCATCTCTTGCCAGGGGAAGAACTCCTTCCAACCGCTCATTCACATTCACAAGGTTAACCAAGTTGTCAAGCCAGGATGCACCTTGCAACGCTCTCTTTTCAGCGTTCTCGAAGAAACTTCTAACCTGTCCCTTTGCTTTCTCGGATAAGGAGAGAAACTCTTCGTTTCCTTTCAAGTCGGGATGCCGAACTTCAAATTCAGAAAGCAGCGTAAATGTTTTTTCAAAATCTCCACTCTCCAAAGCGTTTTCAACTTTCCGTCTTAATTCAGAAAGAAGGTTCCGCTCGAAAGCGATGCGAGCGCGCTGTTGCAAGACCAAAACAACAGCAATCACAACAACGATGCCCACTGCGATTACTACCCACATTTTCCACTCACCGCGCCGTTCAGGTTTCTTGACTGTCACATCAACCTGCTGCATAAGGCGCTCTCGTCTTTTCATCGCCTCATCTGCAGCAGCCAGGCGTCCGCTCACCTTTGGTCTTGCTGGTAAATCTTTCGCAGGCTTCTCCTCTGCAGTTACCGCCTCCACTCCCCATGTAGGAGGACTCTCTTTAGCCGCAGGTTTAGCCACAGGAGATTTTTCTTCTGTCTTTTTTTTCATCGCCTCTATCATTTTGACGATTGGTGCGGAACAGGACTTGCACACCACCGCGCCTCTAATGAG
>JAOAAR010000245.1 GCA_026418755.1 Planctomycetota bacterium | reverse complement strand
CTGTGTATTGAGAATGCAGTCAACTATCACAGAAGACTGGCGTATGGAGAGTTTATCAAAGAGAACTACACAGAAGCCCTAAAGTACGCCCGCATAGTGACTAACTTGAAGCCAGGTGACAGCGAGGCTTTAAGGTTCGCAAAGGAACTTACATGGGCTTGTGAAACACCAGAAGGAATGGTTCCAGTCTTCTCCGGCATATTTACAATAGGCAGTCACATATCCTCTGACAGAAACCCTTCTCGCAAAGTCTCTCTCAAATTCTTCTACATTGACCGCTATGAGGTAAGGAACAAGGAATACAAAAAGTTTGTTGATGCAGGAGGTTATCAATCTGAGGTTTTCTGGGACGCCGAAATACGGGGACAGATTAATAGATTCGTTGACAAAACAGGGCAGCCAGGACCCGCCTTCTGGGAGAACGGAACATATCCACAGGGAAAAGATGATTTCCCCGTTGCAGGTGTATGCTGGTACGAGGCGCGCGCGTATGCTCGTTGGGCAGGTAAGAGACTACCAACAGAAGAAGAATGGGAAGTGGCTGCCTCATACGACAGAAAGACAGACAAATACTTACTCTATCCTTGGGGCGATACCTGGAATGTGAAGGCAGGCAATTTTGACTCTATTGAGTCAACAGCAGTCGGGGTGAATCAGATGGATTTAAGCCCTGTAGGATGCTACGATATGGGAGGTAATCTGTTCGAGTGGACGGATAGTGCGTATCAAGAGAGATACCGTGTGATAAAGGGAGGGTCTTTTGGTCTTTCTGAGGACACGATGAGCCGCTTCGCGAGGAACCCGAAGCGCAAATCTCCTGAGCCTCTCTATCGCTCTGCGAACACCGGTTTTCGCTGCGCTATGTCGCCGTCTGAATGAAGGAGAAAGTTATGAAAGAGAGACTATTCAAGAGAGAGATAAGAGGCGGCGTCTTGCTTTTTCTCTTCGTCGTCTTCGGCTGCTCCGTGAATAAGCCATTCGTTGCGCTGGGAGAGGAACCGTACATCAAGAATCTTGAGAATGCACAGGCAGGCAACTATGTTGCTGCCGTTGCACCACTGTCCATCGCCTTTGATGCAGCCTCGCTCAACAAAGAGGCAAGCGGTTGGTTTGCCTTAAACCCATCTCTTGAGAGATACTCAGGACTCATAAAAAACTCTCTCAAGGTTTCAAGAGTTTTTAAAAACATTCTCGAAGAAACAATCAGGTCGATGGAAGACGCTTGGAAAGCAGGAGCGGATGTTTTTATTCTCCCTAAATTAGTAGAGTATCAAGTCTTCTACAGTGGTACGAATAAACTTTTTGTCCCAAACATAATCAACTGGTTCTTTTTCGAGATACCATCCTGGTTTGTTAAAGACGAAGTATACGGCTTACGCGGCAAAATAGAGTTCTCTTTTATAAGCACCCACTCAGGACGAGAACTGCTCACTTGCACTGCCGAATTCAATGTGGAACGGAGTCTGGACGACTTCGAGCGTGGATGGCAAATCTTTGGTATCTTGAGAGTCCCAGGTTCTCTTGAGGAATCAAACTGGCTTAAAATTGCAGAAACGCTTAAGGAATATGAGGAGAAAGAGGTGCAATTCTCCATAGTGAAGGTTATGAACGAAATGGTGCGTTCAGCCACTGCGAGCGATTCTTTTAAGCGTAATATGGCGAAACGGTGCGGATTGGTGATTGGACTTTCACGATACCGTTCGGAAGCCCTGCCCCGTCTTAAGTTCGCAGACGACGACGCAATCGCTTTCAGGAATCTGTTGCTTACATCTTCAAGAGAAACAACCGCTGAAAGGAACATCAAGATTTTGACGAACGATATTGCGACGAAAGAGGCTTTTTTCAGAGAACTGGATTCGCTGATAAAGAGGCTTCAGCCCGAAGACGAGGTCGTGCTTTATTTCGCAGGATATGGGGCAAGGAGACTGAAAAAGATAAAAGAAGCACAACCTTCTGAACCGAAAGAAGAGGAAAGAGAAAAGGGAAACGGTGGTAGAGAGAAAAGAGAAGAGAGTAGTGATGAAGACGAAGGAGAAAAAGAGAAAGGAGAAGAGAAAAAAACCGCTCCGTCAGAGGAATCAAAAAAGGAAGAAGAGCCCCCGCCGACAACCGTGAAAGAGCATAATTTTGCAGAGCCTGCACTCCTCTTATTCGACAGTGACCCGAACAACCCCGATACATTCATCTCCCTCCTCGACATACTGAATCTTCTCAAAAGCGGCAACGCAAAGGTTATGGTCATCATTATAGACGCAGGGTTCGGAACAGAGAAGTTGCTACGCGGTGCAGGAATAGATGTCGGTAATACACCCCCTCTTAAAGAGCCTTTCATCTCGTTGGTTCAGGAGAAGCCTTTTATCATTCTCTGCGGTGCTGATTGCTTCAGCGGAGAAGGTGCAGCAGAGTTCGAGCATCAAAAACGCGGTGTCGCCACATTCTATCTCCTTGAAGGGGCCAGCGGCAGAGCAGATACAGACAAGAATGGTTCCGTCTCTCTCAAAGAGGCTTTCTTGTATCTTTATCCGAGAGTGGTCGAAGAGACACAGATGGAAGCTTGCACGCAGCATCCGTTTATCCTCGGCTCAAACACTGAGACCGTTATTCTCAAATAGGAAGGAGGTGTGATAATGCGTTCTGACATCGATTCTCTAATGAGAAACCGTAACATTGATACGCTCATTGTTGCGGGTAATCCAGGCTCTTCAACCGACTTTCTCTACCTTACAGGACCAGTAAAGGTGACAGGAGGGTATGTGGTGAAGAAACAGGGTGAAAAGCCGTTTATAGTCTGCGGCTTGATGGAGCGCGACGAGGCATCGAAAAGTGGACTCCCTGTCAAACTTTACTCCGATTTCAACTACGAAAAAATCTTCGGAGAGACAAAAAACAGTTTCGAAGCCTCTGCCAAATTCATTTTCAGCATCCTCTCTTCCCAAAGGTGCGGAAGAAAAGTTGCTCTTTACGGCAACGCTCCGATTCCTTATACAGCTGCCCTCCTTGAGTATCTCAAAAAGAACCCTGATTTTGAATTTGTCTTTGAAGGAGAAGAGAGTGTCTTCTCCGCTGCAAGGGTGACAAAAGATGAAAACGAAATCGCTCTTATAAAAGAGGTAGGGAGAAAAGCCCAAGAAGTGTATCAAGAAGTCGTAGACTATCTTTCCTCCTGTAAAGAGAAGAAAGGAGTTCTCTACAAAGGGCGTTCTCCTGTCACCATCGGTGATGTCAAGACGCTGATAAAAAACTTCTCAGAAGAACTTAATATAAACATCGGCAAGGAGGACATAATATTCGCACAAGGACGAGATTCCGCAGTGCCCCATTCCCGTGGCGAGTCTGAAGAGGTGATTAGGAC
>JAOAAR010000244.1 GCA_026418755.1 Planctomycetota bacterium | reverse complement strand
CCCCCGCCGCTTCTTCAAGCAACTCTCTCCTCTTTACCGAATCCATCTCTACAATAGCGGAGACATTCTGTTGCCCTATGACAGAGTAGTATGTAGCGCCTATTCCTGTGTCCGCCAATAAATGGCGAATCTCCTTTAAACGGCAAGGTCTACCGTTTATGAAGTACTCAGATGTCCCGTCGCGGAAGAGTTTGCGACGGATTGACAAATGCCGTTCACCCCCCATCTTGGGCGCCAACTCGGGCGCATCCAAATGTAGAACCACTTCAGCATACCCCGCAGGCGGGCGACTGTCAGTACCGTTGAAGATAACATCGCCCATCGAAGAACCTCGCAAACTCTTGACGCTCTGTTCCCCTAAAGCCCAGCGAAACGCATCAACAATGTTAGATTTTCCACATCCGTTCGGTCCAACTATGGCGGTCAGTTGACTGCGAAAGTCAATAGAAGTGCGTTCTGCAAACGACTTGAACCCCACAAACAACATCTGCTTCAAACGCATAAAAAACACCCCTCCTCTCCCTAATCACTATTTCGACAGTTTAAAGGCTATATTGGGGAAAAAAGCAGTTCTATGGTAAACCAATATCAGACAGCACAAGATGCAGAACCCAAGAATCTTTGTTGAGCAGAGAGATGAACTAAAATGCGTTATGCCAGTTTCAAAGGAACGATATGCAAGCGAGGAGGCAGGAGAAAAGAGAAAAAGTAGTAGGAATGATGATAAGAATTTGAGACAGTGAGGTAAGCAGGTGACAAAATCAAAATACAGTGTACCATTGTTCACACTCTGTCTCACTTGCGTACAAGTTGCCACCCTGATTGACCAAAAGCCCGTAGAAAGAGAAGATGCCCGGATTCGTCAACTATTGATAGAAAAGTCTACACAATGTATATATCATCTTTTGCGGTAGAAAATCTCCCCTCTGCCGTTCTTGTTAGATTGATAGCAGATATGAAGTCTCCCTTTCGTATCAGATACTATATCAGGAAACCTTGCATCACCAGAAGCGATAGAAGATACATTAGTCGGAGAAATAAAAGAAGAGCCCCCTATTCCATAAGTGTGATAAATCTGGTCACGAGAACCATCGTTCTCATACCATACAACATTAAGTGCACTTAAACGCATCGCCAGTCGCGGAGACTTACAGTCTTTTGTAGTATTGTAAACCACTCCTTCAGCCCCCCAGGAAGACCCATCGAAAATTCTTCTGTAAACATCAAAGTCTCCACTCTTGCGAGTGTATGAAACAAACAGTTTCCCGCTACCAGCCATTATATCAGGCGCCAAATCGTCAGAGGTATTGTCGGTCAATTTGAGAGGTGTTCCGCAAAGCCCCGTTGAAGGGTCGTATGTGTTGTAATAGATTTCAAAATCTCCATCTTTTTTGTCCCGCCAGACTATATGCAGAAGTCCATTCGAGAATACTACTCTCGGATTGCGTGCCTCGCTGCCCGAATTACTCACCTGAATCGGAGAAGAGTTGATAGCAGGCGTCCAGACGCCCGCAGAATTACGCACTCTTAAATAAATTTCGTATTTACCTGAAATCTCGTCAGCCCAGACTACATAGATGTTGTCTGACTCATCAATCGCAACCGAAGGCTCGGCAACAGCAGAAGTATTACTTGCTTGAAGCCACTTAAGATTCACTATACTCCAGTAACCATCAGAAACTCTTACCATCCAGTATCCAAGATACTTACCATCAGCAACCCAGACACCACAAAGCCAGTCTTGACTGTTGACCACACAGTCAGGGTCAGTGTCAGCAACACCGCTCGCACCAATAAACTTGTTAGAATACCAATTACCACTGACTTTCTTCGCCCAGTATATATTTTTGTCTCCTTCACGAGTATCCTCAAAAAGAAGAACAGGTGTATTGTCCGATGTCACCGCTATAGCGGGCTTCTCACTATCGCTGGAAGAGTTTATAGTAACACGCTCCTCGCCCGCCCAGACGGTATTGTCCACTACAAAAGCATTCGTTACATCCGCAGTTCCTGCCCTACCTGGAAAATCATAAGGAACAATCTTGAGCCTGACCTTGTCTACAAATGTGTCAGGAAGGTCCACAGAAGAATTCCAAGTAACTGAAAGCCAGGAACCGTCTGATGGAAGGTCAATAGTAGCACCCGATGATAGCGTCGCAGGGAAAAAACTGACTCCATCGTCGGAAGAATAAAAAACCTCAATAGAGCAGCGGTCTGATTCCGCATCAGACAAAGTAAACCAAAACTGAATGTTACCTGTTTTTATTGCGCCTACAGCGGAAAGGAAACAGGCAGGTACACCGTTGTTTGAAAGAACAAAGTCCCCAGTCGCCTCATAAGGACCATAATATGTGCCGTTATAAGGAAGAAGCCGAATCCTACACTGAGGGGTATAAATTTTGTCAGCATCAATGCTTGAATCCCAAGTAAACGAATGTAAAACTCCACCAGAACCGCTTGAAAGTCCTGTTATTTGATTGCCGCTGATTGTGCCTTCATCTGTGGCTGAAATCGTTGCAGGACTGTATGTCAAGCCTCCATCTAATGAATATTCGACTGTAATCTCTGTCGGATTACTGTTTTTGTCGTGAAGTATATAACTGATTGTCACAAGACCTGACTGGACACCTGAAGGCATAACCACTTCCGCATAAGGGAGAAGATTGTTGTCAACAGTAAAGGGACCTGTCACTTTTTCCACTCCCGTTCCCTGAGAATCAGAAGGAGAGATTCTCAAATAGACTAAACTTTCAATTGTTGCCCCTATATCTGTTAAAGTCTCCCAGAAAAAAAGATGTGTAAGACCTGAAGGCGATGTAGGAAGGCTTGTAACGCCATCCGAATAAACAGAATCTTCTTCTGTCGCAGGAGAAAAATTTACGCCGTCAGTCGAAAATTCAACAGTCACAGCCACCTTATCTGATGCTTCATCACACAACAACCTGTATGCAACCACTATCGTGCCGCTATATGTGCCAGAGAGAGGCACAATCTCAACTTCAGGCGTGGTGTTGGCAAGCCCAAACGAGATTACAACAGAAGAGCCTTTATGCCCTTCTTCATCCGTCGGCGTTATCTTAATATATGCTGTGTTGAACACTCCGATTCCGACATCTGCAAGAGAGCCCCAGACAAAGCAAGGGTCACTCCTGCTGCCGATGCGGCGAGATTGTTGGTCCCGCTACTCACCTTTCCTGTATCAGGGTCACTAACCGCTTCAGTCGCATCGTGAAAATCGATTCCGTCTGCTGAGTATTTAACAACAATCGACACAGCAGTAGAGTCTGAATCCACAAGCGTATACTCCACAGGCACCCATGCGCTTTGAACACCCCCCATCTGTGCAACCATAACCACAGGTACCCCAACCTGTCTCTTATACACATCT